>NZ_JBHZCY010000116.1:27663-29946 GCF_042786665.1 Kitasatospora sp. NPDC059146
GCCCCCCGGGGCCCACGGGGCGGGCCACGCGGGGTCCCCCCCCCCCACCTCCGGGGGCCGGGCCCCCCCCCCTCGGGGAGGGCGGCCGGCCGCGGTTCGGTCACGGGAATCCGTCCGCTTGTTCCAACGGCTCGTTCCAACGACCTGCACCGTTCCGAGGACCGGCGTCAACCACGCGTACCGCCATCTGGCACCGGCCGTCACCCGAGCGGACAATACGGGGCATGTCGCGCCGCACCGGCACCGCCGGCCCAGTCCCGAGCACGGCCCCGACCGACGCCCGGGAGCCGCACGCACCGCACCGCCACCGCCACCGGGCGCGGCTCGCCGCGCTGGCGGCCGGAGCCGTACCGGTGGTCGCGTTCCCGACCCCCGGCCAGGCCTGGCTCGCCTGGGTCGCGCTCGTCCCCGGGCTGCTGCTCGCCCAACGGGCACCGTCGGGGCGGGAGGCGGCGGTGCGCGGGTGGTGGTTCGGGGCGGGCTTCATCCTCACCGCGATGTACTGGCTGGTCCCCTCCGTCGGACCGGCGCTGCCCGTACTCGCCGTGCTGTTCGGGGCCCTGCAGGCGCCGGTCGGGTACGCGGTGCACCGCCTGCTGCGCCCGCCGACGACCACCCGCCGGGCACTGCTCGCCCTGCTGGTCGTCCCCGCGGTCTGGGTGGGCACCGAGTACGCGCGGTCCTGGCACGCGCTCGGCGGACCGTGGGCACTGCTCGGCGCCACCCAGTGGCAGCACCCGGCGGTCCTCGGACTCGCCTCGGCGGGCGGGATCTGGCTGGTCAGCGCCGCGGTGGCGGCCGTCAACACCGGAGTACTGATCATCCTGACGGCGGTGCCCCGGCGGCCCCGGGCGGTCGCGGCGCTGGTCACCGTCCTGGTGCTGGCCGCCGGACCACTGCTGTTCGCGCTGCGCCCGGCACCGGTCGGGGCCGGGGCGGTCACCGTGGCGCTCGTCCAGCCCGGCGTCGTCGAGGACCCGCAGGCCCGCTTCGACGCGAGCGTCCGGGCCACCGCCGACCTGGTCGGGCGGCCGGTCGACCTGGTGGTGTGGGGCGAGAGCAGCACCACCGCCGACCTCGACCGCGACCCGGCCGCCCTGGACGCGCTGCGCCGGCTCGCCGCCACCACCGGCGCCGAGGTGATGGCCGGGGAGGACGCCCGCAAGGCGGACGGGCGGATCTCCAAGGACGCGGTGCTGGTCTCCCCCGCGGGGGTGGTCGACCGCTACCGGAAGATCCGGCTGGTGCCCTTCGGCGAGTACATCCCGCTGCGGCCCGTCCTCGGCTGGATCGCCGGGGTCAGCCGGGCCGCGGGCGAGAACCGGGCCCCCGGCACGGCCTTCCACGTGCTGCCCGCCACCGACCGGGCGGGCCGGCCGCTGCCGGTCGGCGCGCTGATCTGCTTCGAGTCGGCCTTCCCGGACATGGCGCGCACCGCCGCCCGGGACGGCGCCCGGGTGCTGGTCTACCAGTCCTCCACCTCGACCTTCCAGCACACCTGGGCACCCGAACAGCACGTCTCGCTGGCCGCGATCCGGGCCGCCGAGACCGGGCGGCCCGCCGTCCAGGCCTCGCTGACCGGTGTCTCGGCCGCCTTCGACGCCCAGGGCCGGCAGCTCGCCCGGCTCGGCACCGACTCCACCGGCGCGCTGACCGTACGGCTGCCGCTCACCGCGCCCGGGACGCTGACCTGGTACGACCGGATCGGCGACGTGGTGCCGCTGGGCGCGCTGCTCGTCACGGCGGGCGCGGGAGCGGCCGACCTGCGTTCGCGCTCCGCCCGTCGGCGGACGGGAGGACCGGCCGTTCAGGGCCCCCCTCCGCCGTCCCCGGCCTCGCCGTCGGTGTAGACGCCGAACGGGGCGCCCTGGGCGTCGCGCAGGACGGCGATCCGCCGGCCCGGCATGGAATAGGCGGGCATCAGCACGTCCGCGCCCATCGCGACCGCCCGGCCGACGGTGTTGTCCACGTCGGCGACCGAGAAGTACGGCAGCCAGTGCGGCGCCACCTGCGGCGGGAAGCCGTCGTCCATCACCACCATGCCGCCGAAGTCCTGACCGTTCAGGCCCCACTGGGTGTAGTGCTCGGACGGCGCGACGGACCAGCCGAAGACCGCCGGGTAGAAGGCCCGCGCCCCGGCCGCGTCCCGGGTCGCCAGTTCCACCCAGCCCAGCGAGCCCGGCTCGTTGAACACCCCGGCGCCCGCGAAGGCCCGGGCCTGCCAGAGGATGAGGACGGCTCCGGACGGGTCGGCGACCACCGAGAAGCGGCCCAGGTCCGTCA
>NZ_JBHZCY010000117.1:0-29321 GCF_042786665.1 Kitasatospora sp. NPDC059146
ACGTCCAGTACGAGGCCGACTCGGGCGCACGCCCAGCCGGGCGCCCAACGCCGCGCGCTGATCTGCCAAGATCCGCCGGACAGGCCCTAGGCCCTCCAACCCCTCGGCGGCCCGCCCGGTACCCCACGGCGGCGGGCCGCCGAGGCCTCGGCCCCGCGGCCTGCCCGGCGGATCCCGCCGGGCCCCGGCGCCGAGCCCGCACCACAGCACCGCACCAGTTCCGAACGGAAGAGGAAACCCGTGACGTTCCGAATGCCCGCCGAGTGGACCGAGCACGAGGGCTGCCTGATGGCCTGGCCCGTACGGCCGGACCTCTGGGGCGACACCCTGGACGAGGTGAAGCGCGAGTACGCGACGGTCGCCCGCGCCATCGCCGAGTTCGAGCCGGTCACCATGGTGGCGCCGCCCGGCCACGGCGACGAGGCGCGCGAGCTCTGCGGCGAGGGCACCACCGTCGTCGAACTCCCGCTGGACGACTCCTGGTTCCGCGACAGCGCGCCGATCTTCGTGCTGGACGGCGAGGGCCGGCGGGCCGGCGTCGACTTCCGCTTCAACGCCTGGGGCCGCAAGCACCACCCCTGGGACACCGACGACCGGATCAGCGCCCTGCTGCTGGACCACCTGGGCGTCCCCGCCGTCCGCTCCGAGATGATCCTCGAAGGCGGCGCCATCACCGTCGACGGCGAGGGCACCCTGATCACCACCGAGCAGTGCCTGCTCCACCCCAACCGCAACCCGGACCTGAGCCGGGAGGAGATCGAGGACGAGCTCAAGGCCCGCCTCGGCGTCACCAAGGTGATCTGGCTGCCCTACGGCGGCGCGCTGGACACCGAGACCGACGGCCACGTCGACGGCGTCTGCGCCTTCGTCGCCCCCGGCAAGGTCGTCGTGCAGCTGCCCGCCGACCCCGAGCACCCGGACTACGTGCGGATGCGCGCCAACCGCACCGTGCTGGAGCACTCCACCGACGCCCAGGGCCGGCCCTTCGAGATCGTCGACGTCCCGCAGGCCGCCTTCGTCGAGGTCGACGGCAACCGGGTCGAGGTCGGCTACCTCAACTTCTACCTGGCCAACGGCGGCGTCGTCGTCCCGGTCGCCGACCACCCCGAGGACGCGGGCGCGCTCGCCGTCCTCGCCGCGGCCTACCCCGACCGCAAGGTGGTCGGCGTGCGCGCCCGGGTGATCGCCTACGGCGGCGGCGGCGTCCACTGCATCACCCAGCAGATCCCGGCCGCCCGGGCCTGACCCCCGGCCGCCCGGGCCGGCCCCCATCCGGCCCCCGTCCGGCCCACGGACGCGACCGCCCCACCGGCGCGTCCCCCGCGGACCGGTACGGCCCGCACCCCGTACCGCTCCGCACCTCCCGTTCCGCACCGATCGGAAGACCACCCTCATGACGCTCGCACCCGCGAGACGCGCCACCAAGCGCGGCCGGCTCGCCCTCGCCACCGCCCTGCTCTCGGCCGCGACCATGGTCGCCGCCTGCTCCGGCCCCCCGCGCGGCGGGGACTCCGGCCAGGCCGGCTTCCAGCTCTCCGCCTCCACCCCGCCCGCCAAGGGCGAGATCGACTCCTTCACCTGGGCCACCTACGCCGAGCCGCCGACCCTCGACTACATCCAGGCCTTCGACTACCCGCAGAACACGATCCTCTCCAACGTGTGCGAGAGCCTGATGCGCTGGACCCCCCAGCTCACCCTGGCTCCCGGCCTGGCCGAGAAGGCCACCAACCCGGACCCGACCACCTGGGTCTACGACCTGCGCTCGGGGGTGCACTTCCACGACGGCACGGTGATGACCGCCGACGACGTCGTGTACAGCCTCGGCCGGCAGACCGACCCCAACAACGCGGCGGCCTGGGCCCAGACCTTCCAGAACGTCGACTCCATCACCAAGACCGGCCCGCTCCAGGTCACCGTCAAGCTCAAGCAGGCCGACTCCCAGTTCCCGCAGTACATGGCCACCGCCGCCGGCGTCGTCGCCGCCAAGGCCGGCATCGAGGCCGCGGGCAAGGACTACGGCACCACCGGCAGCCTCGACTGCACCGGCCCCTTCAAGCTCGGCACCTGGGCCAAGGGCCAGTCGCTCGAACTCCAGCGCTTCGACGACTACTGGGGCACCAAGGCCAAGTCGAAGAAGGTCGTGTTCAGCTTCCTCACCGACTCCTCGGCCCGCACCAACGCGATGCTGACCGGCGACGTCGACGGCGGCTACCTCATCCCCACCGAGAGCTACGACCGCCTCAAGAAGAGCGGCCCGGGCACCCTCTACTTCGGCGAGGGCCTGAGCACCGTCAACGTCAACGTCACCAACATGCAGGGCGCGCTCGGCGACGTCCGGGTGCGCCAGGCGCTGTCGCTGGCCCTGGACCGCTCCGGCTTCGTCAAGACCGGCCTGGCCGGCTCCGGCACCGTCACCGGCTCCCTCACCACCAGGGCCGCCTGGGCCTCCGCCCCCGACGACGTCCGCAAGAGCGCCTTCGACGGCCTCACCCCCACCACCCAGGACATCGACAAGGCCAAGGCCCTGGTCAAGGAGGCCGGCGCGAGCGGCAAGACGCTCGTCATGGCCACCAGCACCATCGGCCAGGACGTCTCCCTGCTCGCCACCGCCGTCCAGGCCGCCGGGACGAAGATCGGCCTCGACATCCAGCTCAAGACGATCGCCCCGAACGCCTTCACCGCGCTGTTCACCGACGCCAAGGCGCGCGAGGGCATCGACATGTTCCCGGAGACGTACTACGACTCCATCACCGACCCGCTCGACCTGCTCGTCAACTTCCGCACCGGCGCCTACCAGAACTTCGCCGGCTACAGCGACAAGGCCTACGACGACCTGATCGACCAGGCCACCGCCGAGTACGACCCGGCCAAGCGCGGCGCGATCGAGGCCAAGCTCCAGCAGGCCGCCTCCCAGCAGCTGCTGTGGATCCCGGTCGCCGAGTGGCCCACCGCCGTGTTCCTCAACAAGCGGATCACCGGCGCCCCGACCACCATCTCGTACATGTACTACCCGTGGGCCGCCGATGTGGGGGCCGCACGGTGAGCTTCCTCCGATTCGCCGCCCGGCGGCTGGTCGAGATGGCGGTGACCCTGCTCGGTGCCTCGTTCGTGGTCTTCGGGGCCATGTACCTGGCGCCGGGCAGCCCCGCGAGCTTCCTCCTGTCGGGACGGTCGGCCTCGCCGGCCGCCCTCCAGGCGATCAACGAGCAGTACCACCTCGACGACCCCTTCCTGGTGCGGTACTTCCGCTGGCTCGGCCAGGTGCTCCAGGGCGACTTCGGCCGCTCCATCACCTACCGCACCGACGTGTCCAAGCTGCTCGCCGACCGGCTCCCCGCCACCCTGCTGCTGGTCGGCATGGCCCTGGTGATCGTGGTCGTCATCGGCCTGGCCCTCGGCAGGCTCGGGGCGGTGCGCGGCGGCGCCACCGACTCCACCATCCTGGTCACCACCACGATCGCCCTCGGCACGCCGTCCTTCGTCGCCGCCGTGCTGCTCCAGGGCCTCTTCGCGGTCAAGCTCGGCTGGTTCCCGGTCGGCGGCGTCGGCGACGGCCTCGGCGACATGCTCTGGCACCTCACCCTGCCGGCGCTCGCCCTCGCGCTCTACCTCATCGGCATGCTCGCCCGGGTCACCCGCGCCGCCATGCTGGAGGCCCTGGAGGGCGAGCACGTCACCGTGGCCCGCAGCCGCGGCGTCCCCGAGCGCGAGGTGATCCGCCGCCACGTGTTCCGCAACTCGCTGGGCACCGTGCTGACCACCGGCGGCCTGATCGTCTCCACCCTGCTGGTCTGCACCATCCTGGTGGAGTCCGCGTTCAGCATCGGCGGCATCGGCCAGCTCCTCGAACTGTCCACCACCACCAAGGACTTCCCGACCGTCCAGGCCATCTCGCTGATCATCGTCGCCCTGTTCATGACGGTGAACCTGGTCGTCGACCTGCTCCACCCACTGGTCGACCCCCGGGTCACCCTCGGCTCCAGGAGGTCCGACGCATGAGTGCCGGTCTCACCGAACGGTCGGGCCTCACCCGCCGGCCCGGCCTCGGCCGGATCAAGGCCGCCCGCGCCCCGCTCTACCTGGCCTGCCTCGGCTTCGCCGTACTGGTGGTGCTCGCCGCCCTGCTCGCCCCCCTGCTGTCGCCGTACGACCCGAACGCCGTCGACCTGGGCAACGCCCTGGCCGGGCCCTCGCCCGACCACCTGCTCGGCGTCGACACGGCCGGGCGCGACACCCTCTCCCGGCTGCTGATCGGCGCCCGCACCTCGCTGCTCGGCCCGCTCGGCGTGGTCGTCTTCTCCACCGTCGCCGGCATCGCCGTCGGCCTCGCGGCCGGCTGGCGCGGCGGCTGGCTCGACTCCGTCCTCTCCCGCAGCACCGAACTGGTCTTCGCCTTCCCCGGCATGCTGCTCGCCATCCTGATCGTCTCGGTCTACGGCGAGGGCCTGCTCGCCCCCGTCGTCGCCCTGGCGATCGCCTACCTGCCCTACGTCTCCCGGCTCACCCGCTCCCTGGTGCTGGCCGAACGGACCCGGCCGTACGTCTCCGCCTACCAGGTCCAGGGCCACTCCGCCCTGCAGATCTGCCTGCGGCACGTCCTGCCCAACATCGCGCCGGTCGTCCTCGCCCAGTCCGCCGTCAACTTCGGCTACGCCCTGATGGACCTCGCCGGCCTGTCCTTCCTCGGCCTCGGCGTCCCCGCCCTCACCCCCGACTGGGGCCGGATGGTCTTCGACGGCCAGACCGCGATCCAGCACGGCTACCCGCTCTCCGCGATCCTGCCCTGCGCCCTGATCGTGCTCACCGTCGTCGCCTTCAACGTGGTCGGCGAGCGCTGGGCCGACCGGGTCGCCCGGAGGTCCGCATGAACGACCACCGCACCACTGGAAGGACCCCTTGACATCCTCCCTGCCCTTATCGGGTGGGGATTCCTCCCGCGCCTGTGGCACGGATGCCCGTGGTCCGCAGGTCGCCGAGGTGGGTTCCCCGTTCAACGGGCCGTGCCCGGCGTGGGATCGCCACACCGGGTCTCACCGGCCCTCCAGGGGCGTTTAGCCTGTCCGCCTGCCCGGCGGCCAGGATATTTCGAGCAGCGTTGAGGTCACGGTCATGCAGCACACCACATGCACCACACGCCCACTCCCTCACCCGCAGGGGTTTGGGTCCGTCGCGGTGCCCGCACGCCGAACAGAGCTGGGAGGACGGGAACGCGCGGGGCACGATCCCGATGACACGTCCGTACCGGGCTGCTTTCTCTTCGAGCAGGCGCCGGAAGGTGGCCCATCCGGCGTCGTGGACGGACTTGGCGAGTCGGCCTCGGGCGAGGCCGCGCACGTTCAGGTCCTCCAGGTACACCGCTTGGTTCTCGCGGATCAACTTGGTGGTCTGTTGGTGCAGCCAGTCCTTGCGGGTGTCGGCAACCTTGGCGTGCGCCCTGGCTACCTTGCGGCGGGCCTTGGACCGGTTCCTGCTGCCCTTGGCCTTGCGGGACAGCTCCCGCTGCGCGGCCTTGAGTTTCTTCTCCGCCTTGCGGAGGAAGCGGGGGTTGTCGATCACGCTGCCGTCGGAGAGGACGGCGTAGGTGGTCAGCCCGAGGTCGATGCCCACCTCGGCATCGACCTCGGGCAAGTGCTCGAGCTCCACGTCCACGACGAAGCTGGCGTGATACCGCCCGGCCGCGTCCAGCACGACCGTCACCGACGACGGGTCAGCGGGCAGCGCCCGCGACCACTTCACCCGCACATCGCCGATCTTCGCCAGATTCAGCTTCCCGTTGGAACGGATGCGGAACCCGTTGCGCGTGAACCGAAGCGACTGCCGGGCATCACGCTTCGACTTGAACCGGGGCAGACCAACCGGCCGACCGTCGCGCTTTCCGGACACCGAGTCGAAGAAGTTCCGGTACGCCGTGTCCAGATCCCGCAGGGACTGGATCAGCGGATCCACACCCACCGAGGCGAGCCACGCGCGTTCGGGGGTCTTCTTCGCCGCAGTGATCACGGACTTCTGCAGATCCGTGGCCTTCGGGTATGGCCGCCCGGTTTTCCGGGCTTCCTTTCGCGCCGCGAGACCGTCGTTGTACACCACCCGGGCACACCCGAACGTCTTGGCCAGCGCAGCGCGCTGACCTGCCGTCGGGTAGACGCGATAGGAGTACCTGAGGTGCACGAGAGCAACCTACCGACACGCACTGACAACGGCTCATGCCAGAACATCCGAAGACCATTCCGCCGCTTCGCGGCTCCGAGCCAAAGACCTATTCCTCCCCGGCCTGATGGCCAGGGCATCCTAGGAGATCAAAGGTGAACGCCCTCGACATCCAGGGCCTCCGGCTCCAACTGCCCGGCACCGCCCGGCCCGTCCTCGACGGGGTCGACCTCACCGTCGCCCCCGGCGAGACCGTCGCCCTGGTCGGCGAGTCCGGCTCCGGCAAGACCCTCACCTCCCGCACCGCCCTCGGCCTGCTGCCGTCCGGCGCCGCACCGGAGGGCACCGTCCTGGTCGACGGCGAGGACGTCCTGACTATGGCGCCCGCCCGGCTGCGCGCCCTGCGCACCGGCCAGGCCGCGATGATCTTCCAGGACCCCCGGGCCGCCATCAACCCGCTGCGCCGGATCGGCGACTTCCTCACCGAGAGCGTGCGCCTCACCGGCGCCATGAGCGCCGCCGACGCCGACCGGCGGGCCGTCGAACTCCTCGACGCCGTCGGCCTCGGCCCGGAACTGCTGAGCCGCTACCCCGGGCAGCTGTCCGGCGGCATGCTCCAGCGCGTGATGATCGCCGCCGCCCTGATGGGCGACCCGATCCTGCTGCTCGCCGACGAGCCCACCACGGCGCTCGACGTCACCAGCCAGGCCGAGGTGGTCGCCCTGCTCGGCCGGCTGCGCGAACGCTTCGGCACCGGGCTGCTGTTCGTCACCCACGACCTCGGCCTCGCCGCCGCGATCAGCGACCGGGTCTACGTCATGTACGCCGGACGGATCGCCGAGACCGGCCCCGCCGCCGAACTCTTCGCCCGGCCCCGCCACCCCTACACGGCCGCCCTGCTCGCCTCCACCCCCCGACTGGACGCCCCGGCCGGCCGGCTCGCCGCCATCGACGGCCAACCGCCCGACCTGCGGCAGGAGTTGAACGGCTGCGCGTTCGCCGCCCGGTGCTCCTTCGCCACCGAGGTGTGCCGGGAGCAGACCCCCGAGCTGGCCGGGGAGGCTCCCACTCCGGAGGAGCACCTGGTCGCCTGCCACCACCCGCTCGGGGACGGCCCGTTCGGGGACACCCCGGCCGGGGACGGCCCGCTCGAAGGGAGCCGCGCCGATGCCTGAGCCCGTACTCCAGGTCACCGGACTGCACCGGACCTTCGGCAGCGTCCGGGCGGTGGACGACGTCTCCTTCACCCTCGACGCCGGCGCCTCGCTCGGCATCGTCGGCGAGTCCGGCTCCGGAAAGACCACCACCGCGCGGATCATCGTCGGCCTCGAACAGGCCGACGAGGGGCGGGTCACCGTCCACGGCCGGCCGCGGACCGGCCGCGCCCGGGGCAGGGCCGAGCGGCTGGCCCGCGCCCGCGAGGTGCAGATGGTCTTCCAGGACCCGTACCTCTCGCTGGACCCGCGCACCAGCGTCGAGGCCGTGCTCCGGGAGACCCTGCGGCTGCACTTCCCGGAGACCGACCACCAGGCCCGGATCAAGGAACTCCTCGACCAGGTCGGGCTCGGCACCAGGGCCGCCGAAGCGCTGCCCCGCCAGCTCTCCGGGGGCCAGCGCCAACGCGTCGCCATCGCCCGGGCGCTGGCCGTGCGGCCGGCCGTCCTGGTACTGGACGAGGCGGTCGCCGCCCTGGACGTGTCCGTCCAGGCACAGGTGCTCAACCTGCTCGCCGACATCCGCGAGGAGACCGGCATCGGCTACCTCTTCATCACCCACGACCTCGGCGTGGTCCGCTGCGTCACCGACGAGGTCGTGGTGATGCGGAACGGAAGGATCGTCGAGGCCGGACCGACCGCCCAGGTCCTCGACGACCCGCAGCACGCCTACACGGCGCTGCTGCTGGAGTCCGTCCCCCGGCCCGGCTGGGATCCCGACGGGATCGCCGCCGCGCGCCGCGCGCTGTAGCGCGACCCGGGACCGGCAGGTGGTGGGACCTGCCGGTCCCGGGTGGGGGACGGCGCCGTCCGCCGTCGTTCCGCGGCCGTGGCCAGGGTGGGGCGGGCCAGGGTGGGGCGGGTCAGGGCGGGGCGGGGATTCCCTCGAACGGCGGAGCCGCGCCGCGCCGGAACCTGACGCACCTTTCAGTAGCCTGCGGAGCCGAACCCGACACCTACCGGAACGAGGCCCCATGGCTCCCTCCCGGCCGTCCCGCCGTGCGCTCCTGCAGTCCGGGGCCGCGTTCGCCGCCCTGGCCCTGGCCGGCGGCTGCTCCTCCGACAGCACGGCGGACGAGCAGCCCGGACCGAGCAGCCCGGCCGCGGGCACCCCGGCCCCGTCGGGCAGCCAGGCCGCCGCCCGGGCGATGCCCGCCGAGTCGGGCCTGCACACCCGCACCTTCATGGCCTGGCCGGCCCTGGAGGAGGTCTGGGGCGACCAACTCCCCGGCGTCCGGCAGGACATCGCCTCGCTCGCCCAGGCCGTCGCGGGCTTCGAACCGGTCGTCCTGCTGGCCCGCCCCGACCAGGCCGACCAGGCCCGCCAGGCCTGCGGCTCCTCCGTCGAGGTGCTGGAGCTGATGGTCGACGACCTGTGGGCCCGGGACACCGGCCCGACCTTCGTCACCGGCGCCCAGGGCCTGGCCGGCGTCGACTTCAACTTCAACGGCTGGGGCGGCAAGCAGACCCACGCCAACGACGGCCAGGTCGCCCGCAACCTCCTCGACCACTACGGCATCACCCGCATCCAGGCGCCGATCACCGGCGAGGGCGGCGGCATCGAGGTCGACGGCGAGGGCACCCTGATGGCCTGCGAGAGCTCCTGGGTCAACGACAACCGCAACCCCGGCAAGAGCCGGGACCAGATCGAGGCGGACTTCAAGGACCTGCTCGGCGTCCGGAAGGTGATCTGGTTCAAGGGCGTCGCCGGACAGGACATCACCGACTGCCACGTCGACGCGCTCGCCCGCTTCGCCGAGCCCGGCACCGTCGTCCTGCACCGCCCCGCCGCCGACACCCCGCCGGACGTCTGGACCACCGCCTCCAACCAGGCCGTCCAGGTGCTCCAGACCGCGACCGACGCCAAGGGCCGCACGCTCAAGGTGGTCGACCTCCCCGAGCCCGACTTCGACCTGATCCAGGGCGCGGGCAAGAACTTCCTCGCCACCTACATCAACTACTACGTCTGCAACGGCGGCGTGATCGTCCCGAAGTTCGGCGACCAGGCCGCCGACGACAAGGCGGCCGGCATCATCGGCGACCTCCACCCCGGCCGCAAGGTCACCCAGGTCTCCATCAACCACATCGCCGCGGGCGGCGGCGGCATCCACTGCGCCACCCAGCAGCAGCCGGTCGCCGCGGCGGGCGCGTCGGGCGCGTCGGCCGGAGCGCCGTCCGGCCCGGCCTCGCCCGCCGCCTCGTCGTGAGGGGCCGCGGCCGACTGCGCGGCAACCGCTTCGCCCTCGCCCTGCTGCTGCTCGCCGTACTCTGCTCGGCCGGCATCGCGCTGTACTTCAACGAGCGCGACACCCGGCAGCAGACCCGGGAACTGGCCCTGCCGACGGCGGCGGACTGGATCGAACTCGACCTCACCGCCCAGGAGATCGACCCCGGGTCGGGCGACCTCGGCCTCTACGTGGCGGCCGTCCCGCACGGCAGCCTCGCCGACGGTCCGGACTCCGCCGTGTTCACCCGGCAGGTCGACATCACCGTCCACTCCGCGGCCAGCACCGACCTGCGGGCCGCGGCGGGGGAGACCGTCACCGCCCGGTCCGTCCAGGCCAACCTCTACGACGGCACCGAGTCCGACTACCCCTTCGACCGCTACCACTTCGAACTGGGCTTCTCGGCCACGGACAGCGCCGGCGCGGTGCCGGTCGGGCTGGTTTTCGCGGACGCCGACCCGTTCTTCGTGGTGCGGCCCACCAGCACCCCGCACGCCTCCGGTGTGACCGTCCTGGACGGCCGGGTCAGCCGGGCGCGCAGCACCTTCATCCTGGCCTGGTTCATGATCGCCGCGATGTGGGCGCTCGCCCTGGCCGTGCTGGGTGGCGCGGAGGTGCTCTACCGCGGCGGCCAGGGGCTGGTCTGGCCCTCGCTCGGCTGGATGGCGGCGACCCTCTTCGCGCTCATCGGCATGCGCAACGCGGCACCGGGCTCGCCACCGGTCGGCTCGCTGATGGACTACGTGTCCTTCTTCTGGGCCGAGGGGATCATCGCCGCGAGCCTGGCCTTCACCGTCATCGCCGGGGTCCGGGTCGAGCACCGCAAACGCCGCGCGGAGGAAGCGGCCGCGGAGCCTTCGGCGGGCCCGGCGGCCGATCCCGCCGGACCCTGATGGTCCGTCAGCCGCTCCGATGGGCCGGGGCCACCGGCCGTGCGACCGCCGCCTCCCGGCCCGCCGGGACGCCGGGGGCCGCACGCGCGGCGCGCGGGGCGGTGGCGGCGAGCAGGAGGGCGAGCAGGACGTAGAGCGGGGCGGCGTTGGGGTCGGTCGCCTGGCCGGTGGACAGGCCGCCGAGGCTCTGCCCGAGCACCCAGAACACGAGGGACAGGGCGACGGCGGCACCGGCGGCCGGCGGCCGCAGGCGTGGTCGCAGTGCCGCGAGCCCGATCAGGGCCTGCGCCGCGACCAGGGCGACGGTGACGGCGGTGCCACCGGCGGCCAGGGCCGACACGGTGTGCGCGCCGGCCGGGCGGAGCCAGGCGGGAGCACTGTCCGCGCTCCCGGCGACGGCCTGGAGGGCGCCGTTCCCGGGCAGCGCCTGGAGCACGGCCGCGCCGACCCACAGCACCACCCAGGACCAGGTGAGCCATCCCGTCCGCAGTCCGTCGGCCGGTTCGGTCCGGACGGCGGCGTCGCCGGGAAGGCCTCCGGACGCCGGTGGCCGGGCCGGCCACAGGGCGAGCGCGACGACCGCGTACAGCACGACGGCGCCCGGTCCGCCGGTGAGCATCAGCGCGTGCGCACTCGTCAGGCCGCCGAGGCCCTCGCCCAGCCACCAGACGGCGAGCGCCCAGGCGATCGAGGCGCTGAGCGCGAGGCGGACCCGGCGGGCCGAGTGCGCGAGGACCAGCGCGGCGCCGAGCAGGAGTTGGGTGGCGGCGAACAACAGGTCGAGGGGGAGTGGTGCGGTGGCGATCAGCCGGGCCGCCCAGTGCACCGGGCCCGCGACGACGGCGGGCTGCTGGTCGCCGGCCGGGGCGATGATCCGGCGGGCGAAGCCGGTGGTGAACATGAAGGGCTGCAGCTGCAGCGCTCCGGCGAGGAGCCACAGCAGACCCAGGGTCACCTGGGCCCGGCGGCGGGTGATGCGCATGGCGTCTCCAGCGGGAGGGGGAGCCCGCCCGGCACCGCTGGGGCGCCGGGCGCGCTCAGGGGAGCGGGCCGGTCGGGTCGGCGTCGGCGACGGTGTTGCCGCGGTAGGAGTGGGTGGCCTGGTCCCAGTCGCCGCAGGTGATCAGCCTCAGGTGGGGCAGGGCGTCGGCGGATCCGTAGACGGCGAGGGTCGGGAACGCGTCCTTGGGGTACTCCCGCACCGTGTCGACGCGGAAGGGGACGGTGGCACCGTCGGCCAGGGTCACCGACACCTGGTCCCCGGGCCTGAGGGCACCGAGCCGGTAGAAGACCGCCGGCCCGGTCCGGGCGGAGTCGACGTGGCCCAGGATGACCGAGGCCCCGACCTGGCCCGGGCTCACCGATCCGGTGAACCAGCCTGCCTGGAGGGGCTGTTGGGGCACCTGAACGGTGCCGTCCTGGTTCAGGCCGAGTCGCAGCAGCGAGGTGTGGACGTGGATCGACGGGATGTCGAGTTCGGTCGGGGGCGAGGCGGGCAGCGGACCGGGCGGCAGCGCGGCGCCGCCGGGCGTTCGTTCGGCCGGGAGGGGCGCGGCCGGGAGGGCGGCCGCGGCATTCGGTCGGGGCGGCGGCTCGGCGTGGTCGGTGGCGGCCAGGGCGAGGGTGCTCGCTCCGCCACCGGCCAGCAGGCCGGTGGCGGCGAGCACCGCGAGGCGTCGGCGGGCGCCGGACACGGTCGGGTGGTTGCCGGGCATGGCGGGGCCGGGGGTCAGGAACGGTCGTCGCCGACCGGCCGGCGGCGGCGCAGCACCCAGGCTCCTCCGGCGGCCGCGACCAGCAGGAAGCTGCCGCCCGTGACCAGGGCCGCGTCGTCGGGACGGTGCTGGGTGGCCCCCGAGCCGGTGGCCGCGCCGCCGGTGGGCATGGCCTGGAGGGTGCCGCACAGGGCGGGTGCGGTGGCGGTCTGCGGCAGGGTCGGGTCCAGGTCGCTCGGGCCCAGGACGTCGGTGAACTTGCCGCTGCCGTTGTAGTCGAGGCCGTGCACCACGATGACGGCCTTGCCGGAGCGGATGTTGTTCGCCACGTCGTCGGTGACCGTCACGGTGCGTGCGTAGTGGAAGGAGCTTCCGGTGGGGAAGCGGTCGACGGCCAGGCCGCTGGCGGGGCTGGTGTCACCGCTGGTGGTCAGGGAGGTGCCGATCATTCCGTAGGAGGGGTGGCCGTCACTGGTACTGATCGCGGTGTGGCCGTTGAGGTTGGTGGCCGCCGCGGCGGTCGGGCACACGCCCATGCCGTCGACGTGGATGTGCATCGCGTGTGGGACCCCGGCCAGCAGGCCGGTGGTGTCGACGGTGACGGTGGCCTGGTCGCCGCTCAGTGAGAGCGTCGCGCTGCCGGAACCGGTGACGTTGTTGGTGGGGACGGGCTGGAGTCCGGCCTGGTAGCCGGGGGGACTCGACGAGCCGGCGGCGAGGGCTGTCGCGGGTACGCCCGCGGTCAGGCCCAGCGCGCCGGCGGCGGCCAGGCAGTAGATGGCTTTGCGCATGATGATCGTCCGCTCGTCGGGGCGGCCCGGCCGGGTGGGAACCGGTCGGACGCAGCCCGTTCGGACTGGCGGCGTGGTCGCCGCTCCTGGGGGTGGGCACCCTCGCCCCGGTGCTGCCCGGGGCGAGGGTGGGGACGCCGTGCACCGAGCGGTGCGGGCGTCGGGTCGGTTCACCAGGGATTCGTGGCGGGCGGTGTGCCGGATGGGTCGGTCCGGCGGATCATCGCGCGGAAGGGGTCTGCCGGCGCGGGAACTCCCCGTTCCCGGCGAGGAGATCGTTCAGGAGCCGAGCCGGACCAGTTCGGCGTCGATCGCGTCGGCCATCAGCATCCGGGCGTGCGCCAGCGGCAGGCTGCCGCTCAGCCAGCGGGTGCTGAGGCCTTCGAGCAGCGCGGTGAGCCGCTCCGCCGCACCGGCCAGCGCGACCGCCGAGGACATCGGCTGCACGCCGCCCAGCAGTTCGGCGATCTCCTGGACCCAGACCCGGGTGGCGCGGGCGAGGTCCTCGCGCAGGGTCTCGTCGAAGACGGCGCTGGCGCGCAGCTCGCCCCAGGCGGTGCTGTTCTCCCGGACCTCGACGCTGTCCTGGAGCTCCAGCAGCAGCGTCTGCTCCAGCTCCTCGCGGGCCGTCAACGGCGGTGCGTCGGCGGCGCGTTCGGTCGTGTAGCGCTCGGCCCGGTCGTTGATGAACTCCAGCGTCTGCCGGAGGATCCCGGTGCGGTCCTTGAAGTGGTAGTAGATGAGCGCGGTGGACACGCCCGCCTCGGCGGCGAGCTCCTCCACCCGCAACCCGCGTACCCCGCGCCGCGCGATCACCCGCGCCGCAGCTTCCATGATCGACGTTTTCCTACTGGCCACGGTCCACCACCTTACCCGCGGGGCGCGCCAAGATCACTCCGTATGCTGAAAGTCCCGTCAGGTGGGACGCCGGGCGGATGCCGGTCGAGGACCGCACGTCCTGACGACTTTCGGACAAGCTGCGCCCCGGGAGCGGAATTCTCCGGTCCTCCGCTGAACTTTCACGCCTCCACCACTTAGGGTGGCTCTCGTTCGACCGCCGGGTGGACCGGCGCAACGGGGGCACCTCATCCTCCTCAACACCCCAGGAGCACACCGGACATGATCCTGCGTCAGATAGTGAAGCGCGTGAGGACCCTGGCGGTCGGACGGGGCGCCGGCGCCGCCGTGGCGTCGATCGCCCTGATCGCGGCCGTCGCCCTGGGCGGCACCGTCTCCGGCATGTCCACGGCCGAGGCCCGGACGGCGGGCTGGGGCAACGGAGGCAAGTGGAGCTGCTCCGGGCAGCCCGTCGCCGCCGGGAACGTCATCACCGACCACGACCCCAGCGGCTGCAGCGGCGCCGGCTCCTGGTACCAGCAGCCGGCCAAGGACGGCATCTGGACCTGCTCCGGCTCCCCGGTGGTGGCCGGCTACGTCATCACCGACCACCAGACCACCGGCTGCCGGGGCATGGGCTCCTGGCGGCACAGCCTCGTCCACGACGGCATCTGGACCTGTTCCGGCTCGCCCGTCGTGCCCGGCTACGTCATCAGCAACCACTTCCGCAGCGGCTGCGGCGGCATCGGCAACTGGCAGCACAGCCTCCCGCACGACGGCATCTGGACCTGCTCCGGCTCCCCGGTGGTGGCCGGCTACGTGATCACCGGCCACCAGGTGGCGGGCTGCGACGGCGCCGGCTCCTGGCGCCACAACATCGCCCGCGTCGGCCTGTGGACCTGCCCCGGCTCGCCCGTCCCGGCCGGCTTCCGGGCCACCCAGTACAACGCCGGCGCCTGCGACGGCCTCGGCGGCTGGGCCCTCGCCCGCGCCTGACGCACCGCCACCGGGCCGGCCCCGTCCCGGCCGGCCCGGTCCCCAGTGGTTACGGGGCCGGTTCGGCCAGGACGGCCTGCGCCGCGTTGTGCCCCGGGATCCCGCTGACCCCGCCGCCGCGGACGGCGCCCGCCCCGCAGAGCAGCACGTTCGGGTGGGCGGTGGCCACGCCCCAGCGGGCGGCGGGGTCCGCCCGCTCCTCCCCGCCGCCGTCCCGGTCCTCCGTGAAGGGGAAGGCGAGGTCGCGATGGAAGATGTGCCCGCCCGGCAGCCCGAGCTCCCGCTCCAGCGCCGGCGGCGTCCGGGCCTCCACGCAGGGCCGTCCGTCCGCGTCCACGGCCAGGCAGTCGGCGATCGGCTCGGCCAGCACCGCGTCCAGCTGCGCCAGGCTCGCGGCCAGCGCGCGCCCCTCGGCCGCCGGGTCGCCGAACAGCCGGGCGGGCATGTGCAGTCCGAAGAGCGTCAGGGTCTGGTACCCCTGCCGGACGGCCTCCGGCCCGAGGACGGACGGGTCGGTGAGGGAGTGGCAGTAGATCTCGGACGGCGGCGCCGAAGGCAGTCGGCCGGCCAGCGCCTCGGTGTACGCGGTCTCCAACTGCCGGTAGCCCTCGGCGATGTGGAAGGTCCCGGCGAAGGCCTCGCGCGGGTCGGCGGCGGCGTCCCGCAGCCGGGGCAGCCGGCGCAGCACCATGTTGACCTTGAGCTGGGAGCCCTCCGGGGCGGGCCCCGGGTCCTCGCCGAGCAGCCGGGCCAGGGTGGCCGGTGCGGTGTTCACCAGCACCCGGTGCCCCGCCACCGTCGCCTCGCCGTCCCGGTGCCGGTACGTCACCTCGGCGTCGCCCCGGCCGTCGGTGGCGACGGCCGTCACCTCGCAGCCGGTCCGGAGCTCCGCCCCGGCCGCCCGCGCGGCCCCGGCCAGGGCGTCCGTCACCGCGCCCATCCCGCCGACCGGCACGTCCCAGTCGCCGGTCCCGTTGCCGATGACGTGGTAGAGGAAGCAGCGGTTCTGCCGCAGCGCGGGGTCGTGGGCGTGGGTGAAGGTGCCGATCAGCGCGTCCGTCAGGACCACGCCGCGCACCAGGTCGTCCGTGAAGCTCCCTTCGACCACCTCGCCGAGCGGCCGCTCGAACAGGGCCCTCCAGGCGGCCTCGTCGTCGACCAGCCGACGGAACTCGGTGCGGGTGCGCAGCGGTTCGGTCAGGGTGGGGAACACCCGCCGGGCGACCTCCGCCGTCATCCCGTAGAAGCGCTGCCAGGCCTGCCACTCCCGGTCGCCGCCGGTCAGGCTCCGGAACGACTCCCGGGTGCGGTCCGGGTCGGCCGCGTCCACCAGCAGCCCGGTGGGCTTCCCGTCCCGCAGCGTGGGGGTGTAGGAGGAGATCCGGCGGCGGCGCATGTCGAGCCGCAGCCCGAGGTCCCGCACCACCTGCCGGGGCAGCAGGCTGACGAGGTAGGAGTAGCGCGACAACCGGGCGTCCACGCCGGGGAACACCCGGGCGGAGACGGCGGCCCCGCCCACCCGCGCCAGCCGTTCGAGGACCAGCACCCGCCGCCCGGCCCGCGCCAGGTAGGCCGCGGCCACCAGTCCGTTGTGCCCGCCGCCGACGATCACGACGTCGTACCGGGATGACACCTTCGTGGTCATCCGGTCACGGTACGACACCACACCCGTGCGGGGAACCCGCACGACGCCGGTGGGTCCGGGCGCCGCGCCCGGACCCACCGGTGCCCCCAGCGGCCTCGTCGGCACCGCACCTGGTGCTCCGCTAGGCTCAACACCCGCTGTCCGCGCGACGATTGGTGGTGCTCCGATGCAGGGTTACGGCCGGACCGAGCTCGAGTGGAACGAGTTGGCGGAGGCCGCTCACGACCACCTGGCCGAGGTCGCCAGGGCCGGTGGCCTGACGACGTACACCAAGCTGAGCGCGGCCCTGGTGGAGCGGACGGGGCAGCCCGGGTTCGACTTCTCCCGGGCGGACCACCGGGCAGCGGTCGGGTACCTGCTGTGGCGCGTCACCACGGACGGCCGGACCGGGCAGGAACCGATGCTGTCCGCATTGGTCCGGTACGAGGGCATGAACGACGCCGGCCCCGGGTTCTACGGTCTGGCGCAGGAGCTCGGGCTCCTGTCGCTCGGCGCCTCCAGGGCGGAGAAGGACACGTTCTGGAGCGGCCAGGTCGGAGCTCTGCACACCGCGTACGCCCGTCCCGGCGGTCCGGCCTGAGGGCGGTCCCGAGGGCGGTCGACCTGCCGACCGACGCAAGGCCGCCATGATCACGGGATCCGGCCCCGTGGTACGTTCCGGGACCAAGGGGGCGACATGGACGAGACGTCGACGGCATGTGAGGAACTGGACCGGCTGGGTCGGTCCCTGCACGGGCAACTGGTCATACTGGTCAAGGACTTGACCGTTCGTGCTCACCTCCGCCGACTCGCACTCGGCGAGCCGGAGCCGGAGATCACGGACCGGCCCGATCCGCTGCGCCACCACCACGCGCTGGCGTACCAGGGCAACCGTCCGAAGGCCGCCACCGCCGCCGAGACGTCCGACCGGGCGGTCTCCCTCCTCGACGCGGCCGGCTGGGACGTCACGACGTCACGGCTGGACGACGACGGGAGGGTCTGGACGGTCGTCCTCGCCCGCCGGGACGGCAGCACCATCCGCGTCCTGACGAGCGACGACACCCCAGCGGTGGTCTTCCGCGGACAGACGGCGGACCTGGCCCTGCACACCCCGCAACCGGCGCCGCACCCGGTGCCGGAGCCCCAGCCGGAACCCGACCCGGAACCCGACCCGGAACCCGACCCGGAGCCGGTGCGCACGCCCGAGACCCTGACACCCGGCTACGTCCTCTGCTACGAGTGCGACGGCCTCGGCCTCTGCCTCCTCTGCCGCGGCCGCGGCTGGCGGCCCCGCCTGCCCGAGGGCAAGCGCCGCTGCGGCGAATGCCAGGCCAGGAAGGTCTGCGTCATCTGCAGGGGCGGCGGCCAGCTGAGCATCTACGGACTGTCCACCTACCAACGCGGCTACTACCCGGAGCTGGACCAGCACTGACCTCGGCCGTTGCGGGGAGTCACAGCTCCGGGGCCATCCGATGCCGGTGTGGATGGCCGCGAAGCCGGGGCGAGGTGAGTTCCAGCGCCCGGTTGTCGAGCCCGGCGCTCATCTGGTCTAGCCAGCGCTCGTACCAGTCGAGGAAGTCGGCGGCGGAGGAGACGTTGGGCCCCCAGTGCCCGTCGCCGTTGCCGACGAGGACTCGGCCGGTGAGGGGCCCGGTCACCGCGATGACGCACACGTCGGTGCAGCCCATCTCGATGATGTGGAGGAAGAGGTCGCGATCGTGCGACCCGGCCGCCGGGCGGTCGAAGCCCCGGGGCGTCCCCGGCTCTCCGCGCGGCTCCATGACCAGCAGGGAGCACCGCTCCAGTGGAACGAGGCCGTAGAACGGTGCCGCGCCGGAGCCGCCGAGGTACCTGAGGAACTGCCGGTGGGCGCTGTGCAGGGCGACGCCGTGCTCGGCCTCGAACGCAGCGATCCGCGCTTCCGACACCTTCGGTCCGAGGCGGAACCTGTGCTGCTCCTCCCCGAAGGAGTGGCTGCGCAGCGGCTGGAACGGGATCGCGGCCAGCTTGCGCCGCAGACGGGGTATGCGGGGGTCCATGGTGGGTCTTCTCTCGTCCCCGTCACCCTAGAGCGTGTCAGGGGATGAACTGCGCTCCGAGCAGGCCGTGGCCGGCGTTCGCCGCCGCGCGCCAGACCGGGGGTACGCCGTCGAGCAGGGCGGTGATGTCGTCCCGGCCGCCCTCGTCGTGGAGGGCGGCGGTGAGGAGCAGTTCGGCCTGGTGCCGGCTTTGCGGGGTCCAGTCGTAGGCGCGTTCGACGGCGGGAAGGGTCTGCACGACCTGTTCCGGGGTGAGGAGGAGGTCGCCGAACCAGCCGGGCAGGTGCGCGAAGCGCTGCGGGCCGAGGGCGAAGGCCATGGCGGAGGCCGGGTAGGCCTTGCGGGCGGAGGCCACGACGTGCGGCAGGGACTTGTCGTAGCCCTGTTCCCAGGCCTCGTAGACGGTGCAGATCCGCTCGTCCAGTGCGGACGGGGCGGTGAGATCGATGAAGCGGTCCAGCGCCTCCGGGTTGCTGCCGCCGGCCCGCCACCACCGGAGGAGGTCCGTGGACGCCTGGAGCGCGGCCTCCGCCTCGATGACGGGAGCGAGTTCCGGCGCGTACCGCGCGACGGTGTCGGGCCGTACGGGGACCAGACACCACATGCCCAGGAAACTCATCGGTGGCCCCCCTTGTCGTGTTGCCGTGATGGTGTCACGGCCCTCCGACAACGGGATGCCGCGCCGCCCGGGTCCGGGGCGAAGGCTCCGGTAGCTCCCCCGCTCCGCTCATTCCGTGGCCGTCAGCCAGGCGTGGAGCCGGCGCAGGGCGAGGGTTTCCGCCGGGGAGGCGGGCGCGGTCAGTGCCTGACGCAGTGCCCGGTCGGCCGCGTCGTGGGCTCCCGCGGCGATCAGTGACTGCAGGGCCCGCCACCGGGTCTCGTCGGCGGCGCCCGGCGTCGTGCAGACGCGGCACCACAGGGGGACGGCCTCCTGGGCGAGTCCTGCGCCGGCCAGGAGGGAGGCGGTCTCGGCGACCCGGCCGATCGTGCCGAGGGAGGCCGACACGCGGCCGAGGACCTCCCGAACGCCCCCCGCGCCGGCCACGGCCGCCCACGACCGGACGACGGCCCGGAGCTCGGGACCGGTCAGACCGGGGTCGTCGAGCAGTCGGCGTCCCAGCTCCATGACGGCCTTGTCCTGGCCGTGTTCGACCAGGACGGGCAGGAGCTCCGTGCGCAGCGCCGCCCCGCCGTACGGGCGGGCCTCCAGGGCGTCCAGGACCTCCTCGCAGGCCGACGCGCCGTCGTGGCGCAGCACGACGCGGGCGGCGTTCACGAACGCCTTGGTGCTGCTGCCGGGTTGCCGGAGCACGCGGAGGGCGAGCGGCAGGACGGCGGCGGGCGCCGCACCGGCTTCGAGCAGCAGCCCGAGGGCGGTCGCGTGGTCCTCGGGCTTCCCGTCGAGTCTCTCCAGCCAGTGCCGCACCTCGTCCGCCGCGTCCGGGCCGAGGGCCCTGACGAGGACCATGAACTCCAGCTGGAGGCTGTACCTCCGCCGGGTCGTGGCACCGAGGCCCGTCCGGACCAGTTCGAGTGCCTGCGCGGCGAATCCCTCGCGCAGCAGGTCGTGGGCGATGCTCGGGCGCTCGTCCGCGTTCCACACCGAGGCCTCGCGCAGGAACCCGACGATGCGGTCGGCTCCGGCGGCGCCCTCCGTCTCGACCCACGCCGTCACGACGTCGCTGTTGTCGTCGCTGCTGATCGATTCGTCGAGGAAGCGTCGGGTGAGCGGGGCGGCCTCGTCGGTGCGCCCGAACCGGAGCAGGGTGAGGATCAGGCCCCGGGCCGACCAGATCTGGGAGTCGTTCCGGGCTCCGATGATCCGGGCGACCTCCTCGGCGGCGTCCGCCCCGTCGACGTCGAACCAGAGTTCGCCGGCCCTCTCCAGGCGCTGGTCGTTGTGCTCGGGGCCGGTCAGGACGGACCGGGCGAGGTCCACCAGGCCCTCGGTGCTGCCCTCGGCGAGGAGCAGGTCCCCGGCGGTCAGCCGGTCCCAGACGGAGACGCGCGGAGCGGTGAGCAGACGCCTCAGGGCCTCGGTCCGGAACGGCCCGCCCGAGGGGTCGAGCGAGGCGAGGTGCCGGCAGCACAGCAGCACGGTCTCCGGCGTCCCGGTCGAGGCCAGGCCCTCCAGGGCGGTGATGCCGTCCCGGAGGGAGGCGACGTTCGCGAGCGCGGCGGCCGCCCCGGTGCGCAGGGACGGCGGGAGGCCTTCCGCCTGCGCGACGGTACGAAGGCGGGCGGCGAGCCGGCGGTTCCCGCGCAGCTGGGACAGCTCGGCGAGGACCTCGGCGTCGGACGTGGCGAACCGCGACCTCTCGTCACCGGCGAAGTCCGTCAGGCGGTCGATCACCGACTGTTCGAGCGCCTCGCCCAGGGGTACGCCCGCCGTGACCAGGCGCAGTGCCATGACCCGGTGCTGCAGCTCGCCGGCGAGCAGGTGGCGGACGATCAGGCCGACGTCGTTGCCGGGCCGCCGCGCCCAGAGGGCACAGGTGAACAGCATCCGGTTACGGGCGCCGGCGCTGGTGGCGGCGGCGGCCCAGGGGCCGAGGCCGGGGAAGTCGGAGGGGATCCCCGGCGCCTCGTCCCGGGCGGCGAGGAACTCGGCGAACGACTGGTGGAGGAAGGACAACTCGGTGCCGTCGAAGGAGAGCACACCGCTCTGCGCCAGGAACTGCCCGAGTTCACCGTCAGCGCCCTCGGGCCAGCGCAGGCCGGAGGGGAGTCGGTCCGCCAGCCACGTCCGGGCCTCGCCGACGAGCGAGGTCTCCGGCGCCCCCTTGAGCCGCGCCCAGGCGAGGTGGGTCACCAACCGGTCGCGGTGCTCCAGCAGCCACGCGGCCATGGGGCCCAGCTCCCGCTGCTCCCAGCGTTCGACGAACCGCTTCGTGACCGCTCGGTTCCCCTCCCGGGCGGTCCTGAGCTGGTCCAGGAACGCCTCGTACAGGTCGACCCGGCCGCGGGGCAGCGGAGCGCGCGGGTTGCGGCTGCGGAAGGCGGCCGCGATGGTCGCAAGCAGCGGCACCCGGAGCACCTCCTGCAGACCGGCCTCGTCGACCTCGTCCAGGAACCGCCGGGCGTGGACGGCGGCGTCGTCCGATCCCTGGGCCCGGAACCAGCGCTCGGCGAAGGCGAGTTGCTGGTCGGTGTCGAATCCCTTGAGGGTGTAGAAGCCGATGCCCGGCAGGTCCTCGAAGGGTTCGAGCTCGCCCTGCGGGAGGGGGCGGGAGGTGATGACGAACCGGAAGTGCCCGCCGGGCGGCATCTGTTCGGCGAGCTTCCGCAGGGCGTTGTGCCGGATGACCGGTGAGGACACCTCGTCCAGGCCGTCGACGACGACGAGCCAGCGGACGCCGTGCGGGCGGCTCGCGAACCGCTCGTGGTGCACGGGCTCGGTCTGGGTGCCGCTGCGGTTCACCGCCTCGCTCAACTGCCGGTACCAGGCCTGGGGGAGATGGAGGTCCGCCGAGGCGATCCGGACGGCGACCACGGCGCTCGGGTACCAGGGCTGTGCCCCGCCGTCCTCGTCCTCGCACAGCCAGTACCTGGCCACCTGCCGCACGAGGTGCCGGCCCAGGGTGGTCTTGCCGGTGCCCGGACCGCCCGTGATGAAGAGGTGGTCGTGCGTCGCCAGGGCCTCGGCGAGGGTCGAGGCCGACGGGTGGGGCCGCCGGGCGGCCTCCTGCCCCGGTTTCTCGGGGCCCTGCGGCAGGGGCTGGACGTCCTGCTCGACGTAGACCTCGGACAGCGGCGGTCTGACGACGCCGAGCAGGTCGTAGGGGAACTGCTCGGCGGCGGCGGCCTGGCTGCGCAGCAGGTCCTCCAGCCACGGGTCGGGCAGGGGGATGTCCGTCCACTCCACGTTCCTGACGCCTGCCCCGCGCGTCGCGTGGCGCCGGGCGCGCTCCGCCAGCCTCGACTGCCGCTCGGCGCGACTCCACAGGGAGGCGACGGCCTCCGCGGGGTGGCCGAGCGCCGCGGCGAGCTGCTCGGCCGCCTGCCGTCGGCAGAGGCGGCGGGCGCCCAGGACGTCGTACACGGTGTTCTTGTCGGGAGCCACCGGGGCGCCGGGCGCACGGGGGGCCTTGAGGAAGGCGTGGACGCTGACGTGTCCGGCGGCTCGCAGCGCCGAGCGGAACCACTCGGCGAGCTCGGCCAGTTCGGGCCGCTCGCGCTGCTCGGTCTTCCTCGGCCGTCCGTTCGCCATCAGCCCGCTCTCCATGGGTTTCCGCAGAGTTTCCTCACGCTAGAGGGAAATCCCGCCGCAGGTGGAGGGTTTGTCGCATCGGTTTCGACGAGTGACGGGGGAGCGGTGCGATGGTGTTCGACGCGGTGGTGAACGGCCTGGACGGTGCCCGGGCGGCAGCCGTGACGGTTCCGGTGGTGATCGCCGCGGTGGCGCGCCGCTGGCTGCGCTACCGGGAGGCCGTGCGGCGGGAGGCGGAGCGCACCCGTCAGGTCGAGACGGCCGTCGCGGGGACGGAGTCACGGCACCGGGCCGCGGTGATGGCGGCGAGCGCGTGGCTCCGGGAGCCGCCGCGGACGCACGACGGGCACCGTTCGACGTCGGATCGGCCGACGTCGGATCGGCCGACGTCGGATCGGCCGACGTCGGATCAGTCGACGTCGGAGCGGTCGGGTTCGGATCGGGCGACGTCGGAGCGGCTGAAAGGGCGGCAGGGAGGCTGACTGTGCGTGCCGGCGGTGTTACGCTCGCCGCAAGAGAGAGCTGACTCTCACTTGTTGGGTCCGGGCCTCGTTCGTCCACCCCGGCCCCGAGTGGGCAGGAGAGAGCCGCTCCGCCGAGTGTTCGTGAGGAGAGACCATGAACGCGCCCGCACCGCAGTTACCCTTCGAACGTCCCAACGCCCTGGACCTGGCGCCGCTGCTCGCGCGGCTGCGCGAGGAAGGGCCGATCACCCGGGTGACGACACCCGCCGGGGACCCGGCCTGGCTGGTGACCCGCTACGAGGAAGCCCGGGAGATCCTGAGCGACACCCGGTTCTCCCGGCTGCGCCCCGACACCGCGGACTCCCCGAGGATCTCGGCCTCGGCCCTGCACACCCGCCCCGCCCCCACGCCCGAGGAGGAGGACCGCGAGCACACCCGGATGCGGCGGATGCTGGCACCCGCGTTCAGCGCGCCGCGGATGCGGCGGCTGGGCGAGCGGATCGGGGAACTCGCCGCGTCCTGCCTGGACGGGATGGAGGAGGAGCGCGCAGGGGATCCGCGCCGCGCCGTCGACCTGCACGGCCACCTGTCCTTCCCGCTGCCCGTGATGGTGATCTGCGAGCTGCTGGGCGTGCCCGTCGCGGACCGGGAGCTGCTGCGCGGCTGGTCGGAGCGGATCGCCGCGCTGTACGGCGGGGCCGACGGGGCCGCGGCCATGGCCGAGTTCGAGGCGTACGTGGCCGCGGTCGCCGAGGACAAGCGCAAGCGGCCGGGACAGGACGTGATCAGCGACATCCTGGCCGTCCAGGCACAGGACCCGTCCTTCACCGAGGAGGAGATGACCCGCCTGGCGGTGGGACTGCTGTTCGCGGGCCACGAGACGACGTCGACCCGGATCGACCTCGGAGTCCTGTTCCTGCTGAGCGACACCGCCCGGCGCGACCGCTTCGCCGCCGACCCCGACGGATCGGCCCGCGCCACCGTGGAGGAGGTCCTGCGGATGGCCGCGCCCGGTGCCCTGGGCCTGACCCGCTACGCCCGCGAGGAGGTCACCGTCGCGGGGACGGCGATCGCGCGGGGCGAGGCGGTGCTGGTGGCGATCAACGCCGCGAACCGGGACGGGCGGGCGTTCGAGGAGCCGGACACCTTCGACCCGTCGCGTTCCCCCAACGCCCACCTGGCCTTCGGGCACGGCGGCCACTACTGCATCGGCAACGCGCTGGCCCGCACCGAGATGCAGATCGCGCTGACCGCGCTGGTCCGACGCTTCCCCGGCCTCCGGCTGGCGGTGGACGCGCGCAGCCTGCGCGACCACTCCGAACGGCTGGCGGGCGGCATCGGCGAGGTGCCGGTGCTGTGGTGAACGGGCCGTCTGACGTCTGACCTCTGACGTCCGAGGTCTGACGTCCGAGGTCTGACGTCAGCCCTCAGCCCTCAGCCGTAAGCCGTCAGGGCGTGCGGGTGCGCAGCGCGGGGGCGGGGCAGGGCAGTGGGCGGGCCCCGGTGGGGGAGAGGCCGTCGAGGACCAGGGCCAGGTACCGGCGCCAGCCGCCCTCACCCGGGTCCACCGTCCACAGCACCGAGACCAGCATGACGACGACGCGGTGCAGGTCGTCGGGCACGAGGTCGGTGCGGAGCACGCCCGCTGCCTGACCGCGCGCGAGGAGGACGTCGAGGGCGGCGAAGAACTCCTCACCGGTCGCCGGGGTCAGCACACCGGCGGCGCGGGCGGCGGCCAGCACGTTGTAGTCGCCGGCCACCGACTCCAGAGCCGCCGCCAGCACCCGGGCCAGCCCGCCCGCGGGTTCGGGATCGTGGGCGGCGGCCTGGATGACGGGCCGGACGTGCTCGTCGAAGCGCTGGTCCAGCACGGCCCGCAGGAGCGCGGCCTTGTCGGGGAAGCGGCGGAAGAGCGTGGCGGCCCCGAGGCCGGCCCGGCGCGCCACGTCGTCGAGGTGGGCGTCGGGGCCCTGCTCGGCGAAGACCTCCCGGGCAGCCCGGATGATCTTCTCCGCGTTGCGGGCGGCGTCGGCGCGCAGCAGCCGGGGAGCGTCGGGGACCATCCCGGCACCCTATCGCCGCAGCGGCCGCTACCCGAGGCCCTCCGCCACGCGGACGAGTTCCTCGTCCGTGAGCCGCGGGGGGCCGCCGGTGGTGACGACGAAGGTGTAGGTGCCGTCGGACCAGGTCAGTGAATGGGGGCCACCTGGGGAGTCCGCGTGCGTGATGCTCGCCGGGAGGCCCTTGACGGTGGCGGCCTTGCCGGGCGGTGGTGTGCTGCTCCGGAGGGTCTGGCCGATGATCAGGCTCCCTTGTGTGTCGGGCTCCGTGCCCAGGGTGTACCGGACGGCCCAGGCCGGGGTGTCGGTCGGGACTGCTGCCAGGCCGGGCAGGTAGACCATCCTGCCCGCGGGGGCGGGGTAGTAGTTCTCCGGGAGGAACGCGGGCCGGAGGAGCTTGCGCTCGTCGAAGTGGACGGCGGGCTTGCCCGTGGCGTCGTCGAGCGTTCTGGTCCCGAGGGGTTCGCTCAGGCGGGTGGTGATCTGCGCGGCGCCGCCCGGGTCGCAGAACCCCGGACGGACCGTGTGCCGCAGGGAGACCGTCACCGTGCCGGTGGACTCGTGGGCCACGAGCTCCGGCCGTTCCTCGCACCCCCAGCCGATGTTGAGCGTCAGGGTCAGGCCGTCGGAGCTGACCAGCAGCGGGTAGCCGGCCACGGGGCCTTGGCTGACCCGGGTTTCCGGGCCCCGATCCATCCACGCGTTGATCGCGATCGCGACGCCGCCGCCGAGGACGGCCACGACTGCCACGGCGGTCAGGCGGTTCCGTCGTCGACGGTTCGTCAACTGTCCTGCGGTGTCTTGTGTCACGGTCCCTCCCCGGCGGTCACGGTCATGCTCGCGGCCCGGCCCGTTCGAGGTCAAACGAGGCGGTGGGACGCGGCAGCGCCTCATCTTGACGGTGGCGTGACAATGCACCGGGGAGGGCCTCGCCGATTCGACAGGGGAGGCATGTCAGGCATGTCTGGAAGGGACGGGATGTTCGCGCAAGGGACGAGCATGCTCCAGGGTGAGGGTTTGTCGGCGAAGGACGGTTTCGAGTGCTGGCGGGACGGGCTGGCCAGGAGGAGGGAGTGCGAGGCGACGAGTGCTCACGCACACGACTTCACCTGGCAGGTGCGGCTCTTCGAGCTGGGACCGGTGGTGCTGGTGGGCTCGTCGTTCCCGTCGGCGCGGTTCTGGCGTACGGAGCGGATGATCCGGCGTTCGGATCAGGAGCTGTGCTACCTGACGCTGCTGACCTCCGGAACCCACGCGCTCCGGCGGGGGCGGGACCAGGCGGAGACGTTCGGCGCCGGGGACTTCTCCCTCGTCGACAGCTCCACCCCGCACGATGCGCGGATGTTCGGGGACCGGGCCCCGGGCGGGAGCGGTCCGGACGTCGTCGGGGTGGGGATCGACCTGCCCGTGTCGCTGCTGCCGGTGCCCCCGCACCGGATGCGTGACCTGCTCGGCCGCAGGCTCTCCGGCCGGGAGGGCACAGGGGCGCTGCTGGCGCAGTTCCTCCTCGGGCTGGAGCGCCAGGCCGCCGCCCTCCAGCCCGCGGAGGCGTCCCGCCTCGGCACGGTGGTGCTCGACCTGATGTCGGCCTGGATCGCCGGGGAGCTCGACGCCGAGCGCACGCTGCCCCTGGAGGCCCGGCAGCAGGCCCTGGTGGAGACCATCCGCGCATTCGTCCGGGCCAACCTGCACGACCCCGGACTCACCCCGCCCGTGGTCGCCGCCGCCCACCACATCTCCGTCAGCCACCTGCACCGCCTCTTCGCGCGCCACTCCCAGGCGGAGACCGTGAGCGGGTTCATCCGCCGCCAGCGGCTGAGGAAGGCCCACCGCGACCTCGTCGACCCGGCCCTGATGGCCGTGCCGGTCCACGCCATCGGCGCCCGCTGCGGCATCCCCAACCCCTCCGAGTTCAGCCGCGCGTTCAAAGCCGCGTACGGCCTCTCCCCACGCGAACAGCGCCGCCGGGCCCTACCCGGGCCGACGGTCGAGGAGACGCTGCGCACAGGGTCGGAGACTCGTCGCGCATTCCACCACCGGACCGCCGACCTAGCGTGAGACGTGCACGGGGAGCCCCGCCCGGAATGCCCGTGTCACCGGATCAGATCAGCCACGACCTGGAGGTCATCGATGAAGAGGGCAATCGCCACACTCACCGCCACGGGGGTCCTGACCGTGGCCACCCTGGTCGGAGGCGCCGCGAGCGCCGGCGCGGCGACCCCGGCCCCGGCCCCGGCGCCGGCCCCTGCGCATGCTGCCGCTGTGGCCGCCAACCCCATCGGCTCCTACGGCCCGTTCGGATCCGCTCAGGAGTGCACGCAGTACGTCGCGGACTACGGCAACTTGGGCTTCTGGGACTGCGAGTACGCCCAGCACAACTGGTACGCGTTCAGCCCGAACGCCGGCCACGTCGCGATCGATTCCTGGGGCCCGTTCGGATCCGCCCAGGAGTGCATCTCCTGGGTGGGGAGCATCAACAAGCTCGGCGTCTTCGACTGCGAGTACGCCCTGACCAAGTGGTACGCGTTCGCCCCGGTCTAGGAGCTGCGACCGCCCGCGCCGTGAGGTCCCGTCGAGCCCCGGAGAACTACTCCGGGGCTCGGTGGTGTCTGCGGACGGTGGAGACCGAACCGCCGGTGATCGCGTTCAGGCCCCATCCACCGTTCGACGACGTACAGTTGGCACGTTCGGTCATGTTCACCTCAGAACACGGACGAGAAGGAGTGCCTTTCTTGACCACTCACCTCAGGACCGGCGCCCGCGTGCGGATGGTTCCCGCGCTGGCCGCGACGCTGTGCGGGATCATCGGCGGCACCGCGCTCGGAACCTCCCCGGCCGCCGCGGCCGACCAGCGCCACCCGATCTACGCCATCGCCCACCGGGTCGACACCCTGGACGGCGTGGACGCGGCGCTCAAGCACGGCGCCAACGGCATCGAGATCGACGTCTGCGCCTGGTGGAACCCGAACGAGTGGCGCGCCTACCACGACTGTTCCTCGGCCGGGGAGAACCGGCTCGGCCCCAGCTTCGACAGCATGATCGACCGCATCCTCTCCAACGCCAACGCGGGCCGCCGGCTGTCGCTGGTCTGGCTGGACATCAAGGACCCCAACTACTGCGGCGAGGAGCCCAACCGCACCTGCAGCGTCGCGGGCCTCCACGACAAGGCACAGCGGCTGACCGCCGCCGGCATCCAGGTCCTCTACGGCTTCTTCGAGTACCACGGCGGCAACACCCCCGACGTCGGCGGCCGCGGCTGGAAGAGCCTGGAGGGCAAGCTCGGCCGCCTGGAGGGCATGACCACCACCGGGGCCCGTGACAAGGTCGTCGGAGCCTTCAACAGCTCCGGCGCGGGCATCCCGGTCGGCCGCCGCGCGATGGACTACGGCGACACCGACATCAAGAACGGTTTCGGCAACTGCACCGAGGCCACCTGGAACACCTGCGCGGAACTGAAGAAGGGAGCGGCCGACCGGGCAGCCGGCCGACTCGCCGCCACGCTGTCCTGGACGACCACTTACAACGACCCCTGGTACGTGGACAAGCTCCTCGGCGACGCCCAGGTCGACGGCATCATCGCGGGCTACGGCGCCTTCACGGGCGTGCGGGAGTACGACGACACCTGGCAGTGCGCCAACGCGATCAACCTCGTCCGCGACTGGGTCAACCGCCACAGCGGCAGTCACCGGATGGCCAACAGCGGTGACCGCCTCTTCAAGTAGGGGACCGTCAGCCCCGGACCGCTCCCGCGCGGCCCGGGGCCGGGCATTTGTTTCGGGCGAGAAGTAGGGGTACTGTCTCCCAGTCGCCCGACAGGGAGCACCGGACACGCGATGGCGCGGACGGTTCCGGGGCGGCCAATCCACGAGAAACAGCACAGGCCGACTTCAGCATGCCTGGTTATCGGGATTGCGGCCGGATTCGCTTTTCGGAGCGGGGCTCGGCTAGAGTTTGAAACGTCGAACGGGGCATCAAACCCCGGAAGGCACCGGCGAGTTGGATGACGAAGCCCCGGAAAACGGAGCGGAAAACATCTGATAAGCTTGAAACACGAAAGAACGAAGCGCCCGGAGGGCCCGCTGGAAGGCGGTCCGAAGGAAGCGTCC
>NZ_JBHZCY010000118.1:0-29042 GCF_042786665.1 Kitasatospora sp. NPDC059146
CCCCGCCCGCGGGCGCCCCGGTCATCGCCCCGGGGGCGCCCCGGGGGGTTGGGGCGGTTCGGGGGTGACGGGGGCGCCACCCGCCGGGGGTGGCGCCGCCTTCACGCGTCCGCAGGGCCGCGGATCGGTCCTGCGTACCCGATCGACCACCCGTTCGAGTGGTTTCAACTCGTCCGCCCCCGGCCGCCTCCCCCCGCCCGTCGCGTTGTCAGTGACCCTCGCTACGTTCCTCGCATCGCTGGTCAGCGGGGCGATCCGAACGACGTTCCCCGGTGGGAGGAGTACGGCTGTGGCATGGGTGGAAACGGGCGCGGGAGGGTACCGCGTCACGCTCGACGGAGAGGGCCGGGTGGTGTGCCGCAACGCGGCGGGCCGCCCCCTCAAGTCCGTCCCGTCGAAGCTCGGTGACGACCCGGTGGTCGCCCAGCTCAAGCAACTCGCCGAATGGCTCGCCGCGCACGAGCGGCGCTGCCAGGAGGACGTCGAGCGGTGGATGGTGCGCTCGCTGCCGGTCCCCGCCGCCGTGCTCGCCGCCGTCTGGCCCGACGAGGCCTGGCAGTCCGTCCTGCGGGACGTCGTGGTCACCGGCGCGGACGGCGCCGTGGCCGGCTTCCTGCGCGACGCCGACGCCGAGCGCGGCCTCGGCCTGGTCGACCTCGACGGCGACACCGTGCGCCTGACCGACGGCCAGGTCCTGATACCCCACCCGGTGCTCCTCCCGGACCTCGACGACCTGCGCGAGTTCGCCGTCGAACTCGGCGTCTCCCAGCGCGTCCAGCAGCTCTACCGCGAGGTCTGGCACCGCCCCGAGGAGCCGGCCGCGGGCACCGAGGTCCACACCTACGCCGGCGGCCGCTACCGCGAACTGCGCGAGCTGGTCGGGCGCTGCGCCCGGCTCGGCTGCCGGGTCCGCGGCGGCTCCGCCGTCCAGCCGATCACCGAGGGCGGCCGCACCGTCGAGGCCCGGGTCTGGGTCGGCGACTACTACGAGTACGACGCCTGCGAGACGGGCGCGCTCAGCTGGGCCGGCCCCGACGGCCGGTCCCTGCCGCTCGCCGAGGTCGGGCCGGTCGCCTGGTCCGAGGGCATGAGGATGGCCGCCGCGCTCCACGCGGGCCGCACGATCGAAGGGGAGGACGCCGCATGACCACCGGCCCGATGACCACCACCGTCCCGCAGCAGCGCGCCGCGGAGCCCGAGGCACTGCTCGACGCCGGCGCCGTCCTGCCGCCCGGCACCCTGGCCGACGCCGGCCGCCCCGACAGTGCCGCCGACGTGCTGACCGCGCGCGGCTACACCCACCCCGCGCTGGACGGCCGCCAGATCGTCCGGCTGGTCCCCGGCGCGCTCGGCCCCGCCGAGGACCTCGCCCTGGACTTCCTCGGCCTCGCCCCCGAGGGCGCGCCCGCCGAGGTCGGCCAGGTCCGCCAGGAGGCGCTCGGCTTCCCGGCCTGGGCACTCGTCCACGACCCGGCCAACGGGCACCACGCGCTCGCCCTGGTCAAGGAGCTGGAGCGGCTGGCCCGCCAGGCCCGGTCCAAGCCCGGCGCCGCCAAGGACGGCTTCGACGAACTCGCCACCCGGCTCGGCCGCGCCGTCCCGCACTTCCTGCCCACCTTCTGCGAGGAGGTCGGCCGGATCTTCCTCACCCACGGCAACCAGACCTACGCCGCCGCCTGGTTCGGCAAGGCCCGCGAGGCCGAGCGCACCCACAACCTGGCCGTCGACGAGGAGCGGCTGCGCGCCGTCTTCCTGGAGTTCGCCCTGGCCGGCGCGCTCACCGTCAAGTCCCTGCGCCAGTACGTCAAGGAGCTCGCCCGGCGGCTCGACCCGCAGACCGCCTGGCTGCGCTTCCGCCAGCTGTGCACCGAGCGCTCCGCGGCCGGCATGGCCCCGTACGCCGGGGTCGCCGAGGACGCCCGCGCGCTGATCCGGGCCGCCGGGCTGGACCGCGCCGCGCACGAACGGGCGCTGCTCGCCGAGCTGCTGGAGTCCCCCGCGGTCAACCGGGCGCCCGCCGCGTTCTGGAAGTCCTGGCACGGCGCCCTGGTCGAGCTCGGCAGCGACGACGCCGCGGTCCGCACCCGGCTGCTGGAACTGCTGCCCGACCCGGCCGCCGGCGGCACCGACGCCGCCGCCCAGGACTCCGCCTGGCTGGCCGTCCTCGCCGCCACCGGCGCCGAGGACCTGCTCACCGGCCCGCGCGCCGAGGGCGCCGAGCCCGCCGCGCAGTGGCTCCGGCGCTGGTGCAACCACCTCGGCCGCGGCTGGCGCAACCGGCCCGGCTGCCCGGCCACCCTCGCGCTGGCCGGCCGGATGGTCGAGCGGCTGCGCGCCGACGCCGTCCCGGTCGACCTCTTCACCGGCATCAGCGGCAGCCTCACCCGGCTCGACCTGCTGGAGCTCCTGCTGGCCGAGGGCGTCCCGGTGGCCGACCCGCCGGCCGGCCTGGGCTTCGACCTGCGCGAGTGGGTCACCCAGAGCGGCCCGGCCGCCGCCGACGCTCCGACCGGCGCTCCGACCGGCGCTCCGAGCGCCGCGACCGACGGGGCCAGGACCATCGGCGGCTCGCTCGCCGCCGTCGCCGCCGACGCACGCTTCCGGCCGCTGCTGCGCCGCTCCGCCCCCGGCGCCTGGGCGCAGGCCGTCGAACACCGCTGTGCCGCGCTCCCCCTGCTGAACGAGCTGTTCCGGGAGTGGGCCGAGGAGCGCGCCGAGGAACTCACCGCCGTCCGCGGCCTGGCCGGCGCCGTCGACCTGGTCCGCTCGCTGACCCCGCACCGCACCGCCATCCGCACGGTCGCCCCGGCCGCCGCCGAGAAGATCGCCGCGCTCGACGTCGCCGGGCTGCTCGCCGGCGCCCTCGCCGCCGGGATCCTGGACGAACTCGGCTGGCCCGCCCTGGAGGAGGCGCTCGCCCGGCTCGCCGACCCGCCCGCCGCCGACGCCCTCCCGGACACCGCCCCCGGACACCGCCCCCGCGGCCTGAACGACCTGACCGTCGAGGACGCCTGGCCGTACCTCGTCCTCGCCCGCCACGACCGGGCCCTCGTGGTCGGCCCGGACGCCATCCTGCTGGAGCACACCCTGCGGGTGCCCCCGCTGCCGGGCGTGCGCAACCGGCCCCGGCTGCGCCTGGTCGACGGCGAGCTCCTCGTCGTCTGGTACGAGGGCAACGAGCAGAAGGCCTACTGGTCCGGCCGCCCGGACCAGACCTTCGAACTGACCGGCCGCACCATCGCCGGCTACTACTACGGCGAACGCCACCCGGACGACACCTCCCTCCCGCTGCCCGGCGGCGGCCGCACCACCGGCGCCCGCCCGCTGCACCCCGGCGACACCCGGCTGCCCGAGGAGCACCCCGTCCTCGGCGACGGCACCGGGTACTGGACGCTGCGCCACGCCCCGGACGGCACCCCCGTCCTGCGCGAACTCGACCCGGCCACCGGCACCCTGGGCCGGGCCGCCGAACCGCCGGTGATCGCCGCCACCGCAGCGGCCGGCCGGCTCGTCACCGGCAGCACCGGCCTGCTGCCGCTGCAGCCCGGCCTGGAGGGCACCCCGCTGGGCACCGACGGCACCGTGCTCGGCAGCTGGGTCCGGCACGACCCCGGGCGCGCCGTCACCACCTTCACCGCCGACGGGCAGCGCATCGTCCTGCCGCTGAACGAGCGCACCGACACCCACATCCTCCCGGTCGGCCGGCTCGCCCTGCCCGGCGCGCGGGGCCCGGTGGTCAGCCGCACCGGCGAGTTCCTCGACCTCGGCCTGCCCGACCTGGCCGAGCGCTCCGACCGCACCGCCGACCTGCGCTCCTGCCGGTCGGGCGAACTCTCCGCCGCCGGTACCGCCCTGGTCCCGCCGTACGACCACTGGCACGCCCTGAGGCCCCGCGACGAGGCCGGTTCCCGGGTGCTGCGCGCCCTGACCGCCGAACAGGCCGCCCGGCTGGTGGACCTCGCCTGGCCGGTCGACGCCGAGCCCGTCCCCGCGGACGAGCAGCGCTGGATCACCGTCCAGGGCGTACGGCGCCCGCTCGCCCAGCGCGGCGAGGCCCGCAACAGCCTGCCGGTCGAGGCGGTCGGCGCCGCCCTGCCCGCGATCACCCACCCGCTGCTGCTGGCCGGCGTCGCCGGGTTCGCCCGCACCGCCGCCGACCTGCTCGACCGGATCGCCCGGTTCCTCCCGCAGCCGGAGGCCGAGCGGCCCAGCAAGGCCGAGGCCGCCGAGTGGCGCCCCGAGCACGGCCGCGACCACCAGCTGCGCGACGCCGTCAGCGCCGTCCTGCCCGGCACCCCGGGCCTGGGCAACAACTGGGGCGACTCCGAGCAGTACTGGGTGCTCAACAACCTGCGCGCCGTCACCGCCGCGTTCACGGCCCCGACCGCCTCGACCGCCCCGACCGCCCCGACCGCTGAGGCTGCCGCGGCCGCTGCGGCCGTCCCGACCGCCGTGGAGGGCGAGGGCTGGACCGCCCAGGGCACCGTCACCCTGCGCGGTGGCGAGGCCCACCACGGCTGGCGCAACCTGCTCGGCCGGGTGGACGTCCTCGCCCACGCCATCGCCGACCCGCTCACCCCGCCGGCGCACCGCTCCACCCTGGTCCTGCTGCTCGGCGAGCTCACCAAGGGCCCGCTCGCCGACCGCGGCGCCACCCTGCGCGAGGTCGTCCTCGGCGAGACGGACGAGCGCGCCAAGGGCCGCCGGCCAGAGGCCTACCGCCAGGGCGAGGTGTTCCGCCGCGGCGACCGCACCGTGGTGATCCTCGACTACCGCCACCAGCAGGAGGACGGAACGGCGCACTGGCGGGCCGTCGACCACGACCCGAGCGGAGAGTTCGGTCCCGTCGCCCACTTCACCACCCTGGAGGAGCGCCGCACCGAGGAGCGGGTGAACACCGCCTGGACCGAGAAGTTCCGGCGGGTCGCCGCCCTGCGCGGCAGCGTCCCCTGGCAGAGCGAGCACGCCGCCGCCTTCGCCGAGCTCACCGGCATCGGCACCGCCCGCGCCACCCTGCTGCTCTGCCCGCCCCCCGGCCTCCTGAACTGGGGCAACGTCGAGGTGCCCGCCGAACACGGCCTCAAGACCGCCGAGGTCAGGGCCGCCCAGGCCTGGCTGCGCAACCACGACCACCACGCGATCGCCGACGTCTGGGGCGCCCTGCTGCCCCTCGACGACCCGAAGCGGCTGTGGACGGAGGGCCCCGACACCGCCGCCGCGGCCGAGGCCTGGATCCGGCACTTCGGACGCCTCGTCACCCTCCCCGAGGACGCCCTGGCCGGCGTCCAGGGCGTGCCCATCGGCACGATCGAGGAACTGCTCAACCCCGGCCGCACGCCCTGGCTCACCCGCACCACCGCCTACCGGCTGACCACCGGCAGCCGGGCCGCGCTCCAGCTGGAGCCCGCGGACGCCACCGCCGCCCCCGGCCCCGGCACCCTCCCGGGGGCGATCGACGCCCTGCGCTGGCTCGGCTACCACCTGCCCGCCGACAGCCCGCTGCGCCCGCTGCTGCCCACGGCCGCCGCCGCGCTGCGCACCCGGCTCGCCGACCCCGAACTGCTGCTCGGATTCGGCCTGGTCAGCACCACCCAGGGCACCTCGGTGTCGACCGTCCTGCGCGCACACTTCGGCCGGCCCGCCGAGGGCGGAGCCGACCCGGACGGCCTGGTCCGCTGCGGTCCGGCCGTCGTCCTCAGCCCCTACCGCACCGAGTACGAGCAGATCTGGCTGCGCCCCGCCGGCCTCACCGGCCCGGACGACCCGCTGATCGACCTGCTCATCGGGCTGACCGACGGCTACTGGTCCGGCTCCGACCTGGCCGCCGTCCGGTCGATCCTGGGCGGCGAACCGGAACGCCTGGCCGCGGGCGCCCCAGCCGTGCCGGCCGCCGACGAGGGCCCGGCCTGGCTGCAGAACCCGCAGCTCAGCGCCCCCGAGCTGGTCGCCGAGGCGGCCCGTACCCACGGCCTGGGCGAGGACGCGGCCGCGCTCTACCTCCAGCTGCTCGCCCTGCCCGACCCGACGGACCGCAACGCCGCCCGCTGGACGGGCTGGAAGCCCGCCCGGCTCAAGCGCGCCCGCGCCGAACTCGCCGCCGGCGCACTGGTGCTGGAGGCGAAGCGGGCCCGGGCCGGCCGCAGCCTCTTCCTCCCCGGCGGCTGGCAGGAGGCCAAGGCCCCCGCCCTGCCGGTGGAGACCTGGAAGGCGGGCCTGTACCAACTGTCCACCCACCGGCCGGTGCTGCCGCACCTGCCCGTGCCCGAACTGTTCGCCCGCGCCTGGCAGCGCACCCTCGACGGCGACACCCCCGGCTACGAAGAGCTCCGGACCAGCAAGCGCAGGAAGGCCCGCCGATGAGCGCCACCGACACCACCGCCACCGACACCACCGCCACCGGGACCACCGCCACCGACTCCCCGGTACGGCAGATCGTCCCGCCCGAGGAGAAGCACGCCGCCGAACTGGAGTTCCTCGCCGCCCACGACAGCGGCCCGCGCCCGCCCGGCTGGCGCCTCACCCCGCGCGCCGTGGTCACCTTCGTCATGGGCAGCGGCGGCGAGAAGCTCAAGGCCGGACGCCGCAGCCTGGCCGTCGAGCCCAAGTTCGTCGGCGAGCGCGCCCTGGTCGAACGCTGCGTCGTCACCCTCGCCGGCGAGCGCGGCCTGCTCCTCGTCGGCGAACCCGGCACCGCCAAGTCGATGCTCTCCGAACTGCTCGCCGCCGCCGTCTGCGGGACCAGCGCGCTCACCGTCCAGGGCACCGCCGGCACCACCGAGGACCAGCTCAAGTACGGCTGGAACTACGCCCTGCTGCTCGCCAAGGGCCCCAGCCGCGAAGCCCTCGTCCCCTCCCCGGTGCTCACCGCGATGACCACCGGGGCCGTCGCCCGGGTCGAGGAGGTCACCCGCTGCCTGCCCGAGGTACAGGACGCCCTCGTCTCCCTGCTCTCCGAACGGCGCATCGCCGTACCCGAGTTGGCCGGCACCCCGGACGGCCAGCTGCACGCCGCGGCCGGCTTCACCCTGATCGCCACCGCCAACCTGCGGGACAAGGGCGTCAGCGAGATGTCCGCCGCCCTCAAGCGGCGGTTCAACTTCGAGACGGTCGGCCCGATCGGCAGCCTGGCCGCCGAGGTCGAGCTGGTCCGCCGCCAGTCCACCGTCGCCGTCGCCCGGGCCGGCGCCGGCTACGCCGTGGACGACGCCGTCCTGGAGGCCCTGGTCACCGCCTTCCGCGACCTGCGCACCGGCCGCTCCACCGAGGGCTGGGAGGTCGAACGCCCCTCCACGGTGATGAGCACCGCCGAAGCCGTCTCCGTCGCCACCGCACTCGGCGTCACCGCCGCCTACCTGCCGGACGGCGGCGACCTCCTCGGCCGGCTCCCCGGCCAACTCCTCGGCGTGGTCCGCAAGGACGACCCGGCGGACGCGGCCCGGCTGCTCGGCTACTGGGACGGCCCGGTCCGCCGCCGGGCCGAACAGGGCGCCGCCACCTGGCGCACCCTGTGGGACCTCCGCCCGGCGCTGGAGGCCTGACGATGACGAGCAGCGCGGTGAGGACCACCACCCCGGACGACCCGGCCGTCCGCCCCGGCCCCGGCGCCGTATGCGGCCCCGGCACCGATCCCGGTGCTGACCTCGGCACGGCCCCCGGTACCGATCCCGGCACCGACCCCGCGGTCCGGGCCGAGACGGCCCGGCTGGCCGGCTCCGGCACCGACCGTCCCGGGCCGTACCTGATCGGTGTGCGCCACCACGCGCCCTCCCTCAGTGCGGTCCTCCCCGCGCTGCTCGACGCCGCCCGGCCCGAGGCCGTCCTGGTCGAACTGCCCGCCGAGTTCCAGCCCTGGCTCGACCACCTCGCCGACGAGGCCACCGAGGCCCCCGTGGCCCTCGCCGCCGCCCCGGCCGGCGGGGACGATGCGGACGGGGACGACGCGGGCGCGGCCCCCGGCGGGCTCGCCTTCTACCCCTTCGCCGACTTCTCCCCGGAGCTCGTCGCCCTGCGCTGGGCCCGGCGCAACGGCGTCGAAGCCATCGCCTGCGACCTCCCGCTCGCCCACCGCACCGGCCCCGTCGGCCCGCGCGGCCGCCGCCCCGTGGCCGGCCCCGACACCCCCGGCGTGGCCGACGCGCTGCGCCACCGCCTCACCGGCCGTGCCACCGACGACGACCTCTGGGACCGCCTCGTCGAGACCGCCGCCCCCGGCTCCGGCCCGGAGGCCGTCCGGCGCGCCGCCCTCCTGGTCGGCTGGGCCCTGCGCCACGACGCCGGAACCGGCCCCGGCGTCGACCCGTACGACCTGCGCCGCGAAGCCTGGATGCGCGCCCGCATCCGGGCCGCCTCGGCGGGCGGACGCCGGACCGCCGTGGTCGTCGGCGCCTTCCACGCCCCCGCCCTGCTCGACGGGCCCACCGCCCCCGAGGAGCCGCCCCGCCCCGACGAACCCGGGCACGTGCTCTCCCTCATCCCGTACACCTACCCGCTGCTCGACGCCCGCTCCGGCTACCCGGCCGGCATCCGCGACCCAGAGTGGCAGCACACCGTCCTCGACGCCGGCGGCGACCCCGAGCGCCTCGACGAGGCGCTCACCACCACCGCCGTCCGGATCTGCGCCGCCCTGCGTGCCCAGGACCACCCCTCCGGCCCCGCGGACGCCCGAGAGATCGTCCGCCTGGCCGGCGACCTCGCCCGACTGCGCGGCCACGCCGCCCCCGGGCGCGGCGAACTCGTCGAAGCCGTCCAGTCCGTGCTCGCCCAGGGCGAGCCCCTCGGCCGCGGCCGGGCCGTCGCGCGCGCCCTCGAACAGGTCCTGGTCGGCACCCGCACCGGGCGCCCCACCCCGGCCGCCCCGCGCAGCGGCCTCGGCCCCGCCGTCGAAACCCTGCTCGCCGACCTGGGCCTCCCCGGCCCCACCGACCCGGGCCCGCGCGAACTGCGCCTCGACCCGCTGCGCAGCCCCCTCGACCGCCGCCGCGAGATCCTCCTCCACCGCCTCGCCGCCTGCGGCGTCCCCTACGCCGACCCCGTCCCCACCACCGGCCCCGGCGGCACCGAAACCCTCGGCACCCGCTGGCGCCTGCACTGGACCCCCACCGTCACCGCCCTGCTCACCGTCGCCGGCACCCGGGGCGTCACCCCCGCCCAAGCCGCCGAGGGCGCCCTCCGCAGCCGCCTCCCCGACGACCCCACCCCGCGCGAGATCATCGACGGCCTCACCGCCGCCGCCTCCTGCGCCCTCCCCACCCTCACCGCCACCCTCCTCACCCGACTCACCACCACCCTTCCCGCCACCGCCACCCTCCCCGACCTCCTCGCCGCCCTCGCCCTCCTCGACCGCCTCACCGCCGGCCACCTCCCGGTCACGGCCCCCGGGGAAGCACCTGCGGGTGCGGCCGGTCCGGCGGAGTCAACGACTCCGTCCTCCAAGGGTGTTGACAGTCGGACCGGCCCCGGACTGCCGCTGCGGGCGGCGATGGACCTGTTGACCGCCGTGGCGGTGCGGCAGGTGGAGGGGTTGGGGGGTTCGGACGATCCCGCGGATGCGCGGGCGTTGGTGGAGCTGGCCCGGCGGGCGGACCAGCTGGGCGGGGTGCGGCTGGGGTACGCGCTGGGGGAACTCGCCGAGCGGGGGAGCCCGTTGGTGCGGGGCGCGGCCGGGGCGGTGCGGGTGCTGCTCGGGCAGGAGTCCGCGCAGGTGTTCGGCGGGCGGGCCGCGTCCTGGGTGGACGGGGCGACCGACGTGCGGGCGCGGCAGGTGCTCGGACGGTTGCTGGTCGGGTTGTTGACCGCTGCCGAGGGCCTGTTCGACAGTGCGCCCGAGGCGCTCGAACCGGTGCTGGAACGGGTCGGTTCGCTCTCGGACGCCGCCTTCCTGGACCGGCTGCCCGCGCTGCGCGGTGGCTTCGACACGCTTAGCCCGGCCGCCCGTGACCGGCTGCTGGTCTCCGTCGAGGACCGCCTGGGCACCCGCCTGGCGGCCCTGCCGGAGCAGACCGACCCCGCTCTGGTGGCCCGTTGGGTCCGCGCGGACCTGGCGGCCCGCCGGGTGCTCGCCGGGAGAGGCCTGCTGCCGGCCGCTCCCCGGACCGCCGACCAGGTGTCCGAGCCCGAGCCCGGGTCCGAGCCCGGGTCCGGGTCCGAGCCCGAACCCGGGCCCACGACGGCGACCGGCCCGGCACCCGCCCCGTCGCCCGCTCCCGAGCGCGTCCTCACGCCCGCCGAGCGCTGGCGCCTGCTGCTGGGTCGCCCGGGCACGGGCGGCCTGTCCGGCCGCAGCGCCCGACTCGCCACCGCGCTGGACGAGTTGTACGGCAGCGGCCACGGCGAGGGCTCCGGCCCCGGCCTGGACGACCGGGGTGGCAGGGGCGGCAGCAGGGGCGGCCGCGAGGCACCGTTGCCCGGAGTGCGGGAGTGGGCCGAGGAGTTGGAGGCCCTGTTCGGTCCGGGCGTCCGGGAGGAGGTCCTGGCGGCCGCCGTCGCCCAGGGCCGTACGGACGTGCTGGAGGCGATCGACCCGTCCGCCGTCCGCCCGTCGGTGGACCTGCTGCGCGCGGTGCTGGACCACGCGGGCGGTCTGCCCGAGGCCCGGGTGGCCAAGCTGCGTCCGCTGGTGCGCCGCATGGTGGACGAGTTGAGCCGCGAGCTGGCGACCCGGCTGCGCCCGGCGCTGACCGGGATCAGCGTGCCGCGCCCGTCGCGGCGCCCGGGCGGCGGGCTGGACCTCCACCGGACGATCCGGGCGAACCTGGCCACGGCCCGCCCCGGGCCGGACGGTTCGGGCACCGTGATCGTGCCGGAGCGCCCGGTGTTCCGGACCAGGGCGCGGCAGGCCAACGACTGGCGGCTGATCCTGGTGGTGGACGTGTCGGGGTCGATGGAGGCGTCCACGGTCTGGGCGGCGCTCACCGCCTCGATCCTGGCCGGCGTGCCCTCGTTGAGCACCCACTTCGTGGCCTTCTCCACCGAGGTCCTCGACCTGACGGAGCAGGTGGCGGATCCGTTGAGCCTGCTGCTGGAGGTGAGCGTCGGTGGCGGCACCAGCATCGCGACCGGCCTGCGCTACGCCCGGGAGCTGGTGACGGTGCCGTCGCGGACGCTGATCGCGGTGGTCAGCGACTTCGAGGAGGGCGGCCCGGTCAACGCGCTGCTCGCCGAGACCCGGGCCCTGGTGGACTCCGGCGTGCACCTGCTGGGTTGCGCGGCGCTGGACGACTCCGGGACGGCCCGCTATTCGAAGGCGGTCGCCGGCCAACTGGTCGCGGCCGGGATGCCGGTGGCGGCGCTGAGCCCGCTGGAACTGGCCCGCTGGGTGGGGGAGAAGGTGCGATGAACGCCACGACACAGACAGAGCGGGCTTCACAGACCGGGAGCAGCTGGCCGGGGGTCCGGCCGGAGGTGGTCGCCGAGGTGGTGTCGGGGCTGAGCGCCCGCCTGCAGAAGCGGTTGGACGGCGCGGCGGCGAAGCTCGCCGAGCGGCCGCTCAGCCGGGAGGGCGACGAGTGGCGGGTGCAGGTGGACGAGGAGGTCCTGCTCGTCCTGCACGCCCCGGGCGGGGTGGTGGCCGGCCCGTCCGACGTCCGGTGCGGCTGTCTGCTCGCCCCGGCCTGCGTCCACCGGGCCGCCGCCGTCAGCCTCTGCCCGCTGGCCGAGGCCGAGGCCGACGATCCGGGCGTCGGGACCACGCCGGCCGAGGCGCCGGGAACACCTGCCGCGACCACCACCACAACCCCGCCCGAGCCCGGATCCGAATCCCGACCTGGACCCCGACTCGAACCCGGACCCGAGCCGGGACCGGAACCCGGACCCGCCGCCCTCACCCCGGCCGAACGCGGCGCCGCCCGGCACCTCCACCGCGCCGCCTGCGCGCTGCTGGCCGCCGGGGTGAGCGGGGCGGGCGCGGTCGCCCAGGCGGAGCTGCTGCGGGCCGGCCACGGGGCGCGGGTCGCGGGGCTGTACCGCCCGGCTGCGGCGGCGGTCGCCGTGGTGACCGGGATCCGGGCGGCGCGTTCCGGTGCGCCCGACCACCGGCTGGCGGACCTGGTGGCGGCGCTGCGCGAGCTGCTCGGCCTCACCACCGCCCTGAACACCCTGACTGCCGTGACCACGCCGACCGCCCCGGTCGCCCCGGTCGACGCCCCGACCCCGCCCGCCGCCCCGACCCCGCTCGCCGCCCTGCGCGGCACCGCCCGCCAGGCCTACGCCGAGGAGGGCGGCCTGCGGCTGTACGGGCTGTTCGCCGAGCCGGTGCTGACCGCGACCCACGCCGGGGCGGTCAGTTGGGCGGTGGACGCGGGTGGCCGGCTCAGCACGATCGCCGAGGTGACCCCGCACGGCGATGTCACGACCGCCGCCCCGCTGGCCGTCGCGGCGGGCAACCGGACGGTCCGGCTGGGCGATGCGGCGCTGAGCCACCGTGAGTTCAGCCGCGCGGGGCTGGCGGTCCAGGGCGCGACCAGGTCCACCGGCGGGCGGCTGGGCGCGGGTGCCTCGGTGCGGGCGGTCCGCGCGGCGGGCGCGGCCTGGACGGCGGAGCCGGTGGCCCGGCTCTGGGCCGAGCCGCCCGCCGCCCAGGTGGCCCGGGCACTGGCGGCGCAGGAGCTGCCGTACGGGAGTCGCCCGGCGGGGAGCGACCTGTTGTTCCTGGACGTCGTCCTGCTGGGCACGGCCCCGACCGGTCCGGGCGGGGCGCTCCAGCTGCTCGCCCGTCCGGTCGGGGGCGACACGGTGGTCGCGCTGCGCCCGGGGCACGAGCACCCCGATCTGGCCTTCCGGGCCAATCTGGCCCTGCTCGCCACGGCCCCGGGCCTTCGGTTGCGGCTGATCGGACGGCTGGAGCGCGCGGACCGTCCGGAACTGCGGGTGCTGGCGATCGGCACGCCCTGGGACGGCTCCGACCACGACGGCCACGACGGCCACGACCGCCTTGCCCTGCCCGCCGACCGGGCGGACCGGGTCAACCTCGGCCTGGAACGCCTGCAGACCGCTGACCTGCCCGCCGGCCCGTCCACCGGGCCATCCGCCGATCTGCCCGCCGGGCTCCCGGCCGAGCTCCCCACCGCGCCGCCGCTCGGCCCGCCGGTGCACGTGCTCGGCCGCCGGGTGGAGCAGACCGTCACCACCGGCCGGTCCGCGCCGGCGCCCGGCGCGGCCACGGCGGCGGCGGACCGGGCCCTGCTGCGGGCGTCGGGGCTGGCGACCGCCGCCGAGCTGCTGGACGGCCTGCGGGCGGCTGCCGCGGACCAGCGGCGTGACGTGTTCGGCCGGATCGTCGCGGACGACCACGACGCCTTCGCCACCGCCTGGCTGGCGGCCGCCGACTACACCGAGGCGCTGGCGACCGCGCTCTGCTCCGCCTCCTGGGGCGGCGAGCAGGACGACTCGGAGGACGGCCCGGAGGACGGCCCGAAGAATGGGATGGAGGACGGGAAGGAGCTGTGAGCCGATTTATTTGCAGAGACCGATAATCGGCGCCGAATGGCATACTTGTACGAGAGGGGACAGCTCAGGACGCACAGGTGAACGTGAAGGGAAGGCGAGCCATGGCCATCCGCGACGACGCGGCCGAGGTCCGGGCCGGTGGCTGGCGGACGCTCGCCGCCCTGCACGGGCTGATCGACGCCGCGCTGGAGAAGGCGCTCCAGGCGGAGCACAAGCTCTCGGTGGTGGAGTACACGGTGCTGGAGGCGCTCTCCCGGCAGGACGGCTGGCACATGCGGATGCAGCAGCTGGCCCGTGCGGCGGCGCTGAGCAGCAGTGCCACCACCCGGCTGGTGAGCCGCCTGGAGGACCGGGGCCTGCTCAGCCGCTACCTCTGCGCGGACGACCGGCGCGGCATCTACACCGAGCTGACCTCCGAGGGCCGCGCCCTGCTGGAGGCCGCCCGCCCGGTGCACGACGCCACCCTGGAGGCGACCCTGGCCCAGGCCGCGGAACTCCCCGAGCTGGCCCCGCTGGTCGACGCGCTCGCCGAGCTCAGCCCGACGAAGGCGTGATCCCGGCCCAGGCGTGACCCGGGCGGCTACCGCCGCCCGGCCGCCTCAGCGCCGCCTGGTCGCCGCACCACCGCCTGGCCGCCTCAGCGCCGCCCGACGGCCAGCGCGTCCCGGTGCACCCGGTCGAGCAGGGCGAGCAACAACTCCTTGCTGGACGCCCGCTCCCGGACGTCGCACAGCACCACCGGCACCTCCGGCCCGAGGTCGAGGGCCCGGCGGACGTCCTCCGGGGTGGCGTCGCGGCGGCCGTGGAAGCAGTTGACCCCGATGGCGAAGGGGATTCCGCGCTGCTCGAAGAAGTCCACGGCGGCGAAGCTGGATTCGAGCCGCCGGGTGTCGGCGAGGATGATCGCGCCGAGGGCGCCGAGGGCGAGGTCGTCCCACATGAACCAGAAGCGGAACTGCCCGGGCGTGCCGAAGAGGTAGAGCACCAGGTCCTCGCGGACGGTGATCCGCCCGAAGTCCATCGCCACCGTGGTGGTGGACTTGCCCTGGACGCCTTCGAGGCTGTCGACCCCGATGCTGGCGCGGGTCATCCGCTCCTCGGTCTGCAGCGGTTCGATCTCGCTGACCGAGCCGACCATGGTGGTCTTCCCGACGCCGAAGCCGCCGGCGACGAGGATCTTGACCGCGCCCGGCACCAGGCTCTGGGTCGTCAATTCGGGTCTCCTGGGGAGGAACTGTGGGGATGCTGCGGGTGCGGTGGATGCGGTGGACGCGACGGGTGCGGCGGATGTCACGGACGCGGCAGCCGGTCAGAGTCTGCGGACGCCTTCGATCACGGCCTGGATCAGGGAGATGTCCGGTGCCTCGGCGAGCTGGACCGGGGCCCGGGTGAGGATCAGCCGGGCCTCCGCCAGGTCGTCCAGCAGCACCTTGACCACGCTCACCGGCAGGTCCATGGTGGCCGCGATCTCGGCCACGGCCAGCGGGCGTTCGCGGCACAGGTCGAGGATCGCGGCCGGTTCGGGGGTCAGCCGGCTGGTGTCGGTGCGCGGGTCGGCGGTGACCACCAGGGTGATCAGCGCGAAGCCGTCACGGACCGGGCCGGTGCGCCCGTTGGTGATCGCGTAGGGGCGGACCAGGTGGCCGGCGTCCTTGTCGTAGAACCAGCCCTCGTCGGCGTCGGCGCTGGTCACGCACCGCCACCCGCGCCGGGTCGGCCCGCGTCGCTGCGCGGCGCCGCGGTGAGGTACTGGCCGACCTGCTTGACCAGCATGTTGATCTCGTAGGCCATCAGTCCGGCGTCCACCTGCTCGCTGGTGAGGACGGCGAGCCGGGCGCCCTGTCCGGCGGTGGTGACGAACAGGAACAGCTGGTCCATCTCGACCACGGTCTGCCGGACCCGTCCGCCGTTGAAGCGGTGTCCGGCGCCGCGGGCCAGGCTCTGCAGGCCGGAGGCGACGGCGGAGAGGTGCTCGGCGTCGGCCCGGTCGAGGCCCTGGGACGTGCCGACCAGCAGTCCGTCCTCGGAGAGGACGATGGCGTGCCGGGTCTCGGGTACCCGCGCCACCAGCTGGTCCAGCAGCCAGTTGAGGTCGCGCTGGGTCTCGGTGTGCTGCGTCATCACTGCTGTTCCTTGGCTTCCTGAACGGCGGGGGCTTCCGCGGTGCCCTCGGGGGCGGAAGGTGCGGCCGGGTGGGGGGCGATGGCGGGCGCGTCCGGTCCGGTACCGGTCGCGCGGGCGCTGCGGGTGCCGCGCTGGATGGCGGCCATGGTGGCGCGGGACCGCGTCGGCGAGGGGTCGTCGGCCTCGCCGAACCGGGGGCCGGCCGGGGCGGGGCGGGCCCCGTACGGCGAGGACGGCGTGGTCGGGGTGGACGGCGGCATCATGGTGCCGGGCGCGTTGGCCTCGCGGAGCTGCTCGGCGAGGCTGGCGTTGCGGACCCGCTGCGGCAGGATGCGCGGGGTGCGCAGTTCGCCGTCCGGGCCGTGCTCCACGCTGTCCTCCTGCGGGCGTTCGTGGGTGGGCGTCGACCGGTCGGCGGGCACCCCGTCGAGACCGCCCGCCGAGTCCACGACGGCCGGATCGACGACCGCAGGATCGACGACGGCCGGGTCCGCCTGAGCCCCGTCCACAGGCCCGGGGGTCGCGCCGGCGCCCGGGTCGAGTGGTGCGGCGAGCTGTGCGGCGAGTTCCGCCGACGGCCCGGTGGGCAGGTCGTACGGGCGCGGCAGCACGGGCCGGGGGACCACCACGGCCCCGGGCAGCCCGGGGATCTCGGCACCGACCGTCAGCCCGGCGTTGTCGAGGACGGGCCCGCCGTCCTCACCGTCCGGCCGCCCGAACTCCTGCGGCCCGAAACCCTGTTGGCCGAACTCCTGCGGTCCGAACTCCTGCCGCGCGAGCAGCTCGCCGAGGATCACCCCGCCGTCGGCCCCGCCGCCTGCCGGCTCCGTCGGTGCCGTCGGGGAACCGACGCCACCGATCCCGTCGACCCCGCCCGAGGTGCTGCTCGTCAGTCCGTTGAGCACCCCTGCCAGCGCGCCGGACAGCTCGTCGTCGACCACGCCGAAGTCGCCGTCGGACTGCCGCGGTTCGGGCACCGGGGTCCGGGTGACCCGCGCGCCGGACGGCAGCCCGGGCACCGTGGCCGGCTGCTCCGCCTGCTCCAGCAGCACCGAGGGCACCAGCACCACGGCCCGGGTGCCGCCGTACGGCGAGGGCCGCAGGGTGACCTGGATGTCGTGCCGGGCGGCGAGCCGGGCGACGACGAACAGGCCGAGCCGCAGGTCGTCGCCGAGCGCGGAGACGTCCAGCTCGGGCGGGTTGGCCAGGTACTCGTTGAGCCGCTCGTACTCCTCCTCGGTCATCCCGAGGCCGCGGTCCTCGACCTCGACCGCCAGGCCCTTGGGGACCTCCTGGGCCGAGACCTGCACCTGGGTGTACGGCGGGGAAAAGGTGGTGCCGTTCTCGATCAGCTCGGCGATCAGGTGGATCACGTCGGCGACGGCCTGCCCGCTGAGCGAGGCGCGCGGCACGCCCTGGACGACGACCCGGGCGTAGTTCTCGGTCTCGGAGACGGCGCTGCGCAGCACGTTGACCACGGGCACGGCGTTGCGCCAGCGCCGGGCGGGCAGTGCGCCGCCGAGGATGACCAGGTTCTCGGCGTTGCGCCGCATCCGGGTGGCCAGGTGGTCGACGGCGAACAGTTCGCGCAGCAGCTCGGGTTCCTCGTGCTCGCGCTCCAGCGCGTCGAGCATGCTGATCTGCCGGTGGATCAGGATCTGGGTGCGGCGGGCGATGTTGAGGAAGACCTTCTTCGTCCCCTCGCGGCCCTGGGCCTGGTGGACGATGGCGGCGACGGCGGCCTGCCGGACGGCGGCCAGGCCGTCGGAGGTCTGCTGGACCTCGTCGCCGACCCGCCGGGACGGTGCCCAGGTGGGCGGGGTGGGCACCGGCTCCCCGGCGCGCAGCCGGCCGACGATCTCGGGGATCTCGTGCTGGGCGAGCGCGAAGGTGTCGCCGCGCAGTCCGGCGAGCCGGGCGGACAGCGACCGGGCGGCCCGGATGCCGCGGACCAGGCTGACCAGCAGCACCAGCGCGACGGCGGCGGTGCCGGCCAGCAGCGCGGTGCGGTTCGCGGTGTCGCGCAGCAGGTAGGCGGCGTAGCCCCAGGCGGCGGCGAGGCCCAGGCTGGGGACCAGCACGAGGGCGAGGAGCGAGCTGCGGAGGGAGCCGGACCGGCCGGCGCGGTGGCCCGTGCGGGGGGCCGATATGCCTGGCATCTGATTCCTTGTTGCAGGGCCGAGTTGCAGGCCGGGTCTCGGGTCCGGACGGTGGGTCGGCCCGAGCGGACCGGACCGGGCGTCAGGGAGCCGAGGCCCGGGGTCGCCGGACGGGGTGACGCGGTGTCACCGTCCGTGCGGGTGCAGCTCGGCCGCCGACGGCAGGAAACCTATCAGTCCCAGGTGGCCCCATCGCAACATCAACTGACGATATGTGAACGGGCGATGGCAGGAACGGCCAGTTCCGGTCGGAGCGTTCGCCGACGGATCGTCGCAGCTCAGCGCGGTCGGTGCGGAGCGGGGACGGCTCCCCGGGAGGTCGGTGGGCCTCTCGGGGAGCCGTCAGGAGCAGGTCAAATCGTCGTCATACCGAAAGTTCGCCACCATCCGGGCGGCAGCCGCGGATCCGGCGCTCCCGCCGCGCGGCTCAGTCCTCCGCGCGGATCACCCCGCCGCGCGGCTCACCCCGCCGCGGAGAGCGGCACCACGCGAGCGCTCCGGACGCCCCGGACCCCGCGCGGGCTGTACCCGTACAGCTCCTCCGCCGGGGAGACCCCGGCGGCGCGGGCGGCCCCGGAGGCCCCGGACTCCAGCGCGTTGAGCTCGGTCCACGCCCAGCTCGCCAGGTCGGCCAGCTCGGCCGACCACTGCTTGCCGTAGGTGCCCGTCGCGACCTGTCCGAGCCGCAGCTTCTGCACGTCCGAGGTGCCGGCCGGGGCGTAGATGTGGGTGGCGTCCCGCAGGTAGCGGATGATGTTGTGCTCCTCCTGGGTGCCGCGCGCCGCGAAGATCTCCATCGCCTGACGTGCCGAGTCCATCGCGTACTCGGTGTTGATCAGCTTGGCGTTCATCAGCTCGGCGTCGCAGGCCTTGCCGTTGTCGAGCAGGTGCGAGGCGTGGTAGGCGGCCAACTTGGCCGTCATCAGCCGGGACTGCATCTCGCCGAGCTTGAGGGCGATGCTGTTCAGCTGGTTGATCGGCTTGCCGTAGAGCACCCGCTCCTCGGCGTAGCGCACCGTGTCCTCCACCACGGCGACGTGGATGCCGAGCGCGACGGCGCCCAGGTTCAGCCGGCCGTACAGGGTGGAGGAGGAGTAGGCGACGTCGAGGCCCTGCCCCTCCTCGGCGAGCCGGTTGCCGACCGGGACGCGGCAGTCCTCGAAGACGAGCTCGCCGAAGCTGAACCCGTGCAGGCCGCCCTGGGTGCCGACGGTGCCGGTGCGGAAGCCGGGCCGGTCGCTCTCGACCAGGAAGGCGGACAGCCCCTTGCTGCCCCGGCCGGTACGGAAGACCACGCCGTGGACGTCGCCGATGTGCGAGTTGCCGACGAACACCTTGCGGCCGTTCAGCACGTACTCGTCACCCTCGCGACGCGCGGTGCCGCCCATGCCGAGCACATGGCCGCCGGACTCCGGCTCGGTGACCGCGATCGTCGGCAGGCACTCCCCGGAGGCGAACTTCGGCAGCCACGCCCGGCGTTGGGCGTCCGAACCGAAGTGGATGACCTTGGCGACGCCGAGCTGGGAGGCCTGTGCCATCGCGCCCATCGCACCGCTGACCCGCGCCAGCTCCTCGACGATCACGGTCTTGGCGAGGTGTCCCAGGCCCAGGCCGCCGAACTCGCGCGGGATCGTGACGCCGATCCAGCCGCGGCGGGCGATCTCCCGCGAGAGCTCGAACTCGATCTCCCGGTCGGCCTCCATCCGGGCCACCTGAGGACGCACCTCCTTCTCCGCGAACTCACGCACCTCGGCCCGGAGGCTCTCGTGTCGTTCGTCGGTGAAGTAGTCCATCGCCATGCTTGGTCCTCTCATTCCGGTGGGTGTCGTGCCTCCCGTTCATGCCGTAGATGCCGCTCCGGCCGCTCCCCCTGAGGGTTCGGGTGGGGGTGTGGAGGTGTGGCGGTGCCGATCGCTTCCAAGCCATCGGTGCATGCGGACCTGGGGTCCGTCTTCGAACTCCCGTCTGCGGGCCGACGCCGGGGCACGCGCCTCGCCGCGTTGTCGTCGGTCGCCAATGCGCTGCATTGGGCTCCCTCCTCCGCCTTGCGATGCACGCACCCCAACGCCGCCCCGCCCGCCCTCCGGGCGGACGACGGGAGTTTGAAGACGGACCCTAGGGGCGGCGCTCCCGTGGGGCCCGGGGAACTACCGTCCGTGTCTTCGGCAGGGCTCATTGTCATATGGGCACATGGGATCCATACATAGTGGATCTTGGAATGGCGGGATTCGGCCCGTCCGCTTCGGGGCGGGTTTTGCCAGGGGGTCGGGAGGGGATTGACCTTCCCCCCTCGGCCGGAGCGCCCGTGGTCGCTCACATGCTGCTTTGACTGTCCATCAGCAACGTCGGTGGCCGGTACCGGTAGCACCGCGGCGCCCGGATGTCTGATTACATGTGCGCCATGACTGATGTGATGAGCACTCAAGGCCAGTTCCCGAGTGCTGCCGGGGAATCCGAGCGGACCCGCAGGCTGCGCAGCCTGGGTCTCAACGAACCCTCCGCGGACGAGGCCTTCGACCGCTTCGCCCACCTGGCAGCCAGCATCACCCGCGCTCCCATCGCGATGGTCAACTTCATCAACGACGAGCGCCAGATGTTCCGGGGGCTCTACATTCCGCCAAATTCCTCCGACCTGGCGGCCGAAGAAGGCGCGTCCTGGGCGGATCGGGGCATCGCCTTCGACCTCCCCACCCGACAGATGCCGATGAGTCACGGTTTCTGCCCGCACGTGGTCGCCCAGCGCTCACCCCTCGCACTGGACGACATCCTCGCCTACCCCCGGTTCGCCGGTAACCCGGTCGTGGACGAACTCGGCGTCCGGGCCTACCTCGGCGCCCCGCTCGTGGACGACACCAACACCGTCATCGGCACCGTCTGCGTCCTCGACCGGGAACCCCGGCAGTGGGGACGCGAGCGGCTGCGCGACATCCAGCACCTCGCCGAGGCGCTGCTCTCCGAGATCCGGCTGCGCGACAACCTGCTCGCCCAGCAGCAGGAGATGTTCGCCGCCTTCGACGGCTCCCCGTTCCCCATCATGCTGACCGACGGCCCCGGCCAGGAGATCCGCTACGCCAACGCCCAGCACGCCGACACCTTCGGCGCCCCGGTGGCGTACGGCTCGATCGGCACCGCCTACCCCCAGCTCGGCGCGGCCGGCCTCCAGCAGGCCGTCGCGGAGGCCTTCCACACCGGACGGGCCACCGTCCTCAACGACGTCCGGATCCAGTCCGGCCGTCCCGAGGCACAGCGCATCCAGCAGATCTTCAGCTTCACCTGCACCCCGCTGCGGACCGCGCGCACCGGCCAGGTCAACGGCGTCCTCACCGTCGGCATGGACGTCACCGCCCAGTCCCGCACCGAGGAGGAACTCGGCACCCTGGCGGCCCTGCTGGTCGACCGGCTCCAGCAGAACGGCGCGGCCACCGCGACCGGCCGACCGGGCATCGCCGGCGGCACCGGACTCGTCCTGCCGAGCTGAGCGGCCGACCGTCGCTCGTGCGCGGCAGCACGGCGCCCGGGCGCAACCGGCCACCGCACCAACCGAACCACTCGCACCACTCGCACCACTCGTATCAACGGCGCCAACCGCATCAACCGCACTGCCCATCGCACCACCCGCACTGCCCACCACTGTGGCGGGGCGCCTCTCACCCCCGAGGAGAGGCTCCCCGCCACAGTGCTGTCCCGGCCGGACCCGCTGTCCCGGCCGGACCCGCTGTCCCGGCCGGACCCGCTGTCCCGGTAGGGCCCGCCGTCCCGGCCGGGCCGCAACCAGCGAGCCGCCGTCCGCCGCCGGTCCGCCGGTGGTAGGCATGGGCCGCATGGACTGGATGGACTGGTTCGCCGCCCCCGACTACTGGCTGAGCCGACTGCTCGTCCAACGCCTGCTCGCCGGCCTCTACCTGATCGGATTCCTCAACGCGGCCGCGCAGTTCCGCGCCCTCATCGGCACCGACGGCATGCTCCCGGTGCCCCGCTTCACCGCCCGGGTCCCGTTCCGCCGCTCGCCCGGCCTCTTCCACCTCCACTACAGCGACCGCTTCTTCACCGCCGTCGCCCTGACCGGCGCCGCACTGGCCGCCGCAGTGGCGGCCGGCCTCGGCGACGCCCTCCCGCTCTGGGCCTCGATCCCGGTGTGGGCGGTGCTCTGGGCCCTCTACCTCTCCATCGTGAACGTCGGGCAGACCTGGTACTCCTTCGGCTGGGAGTCGCTGCTGCTCGAAGCGGGCTCGCTCGCCGCCTTCCTCGGCAACGCCGACACCGCCCCGCCCACCCCCGTGCTCTGGCTGATGCGCTGGCTGGTCTTCCGGGTCGAGTTCGGCGCCGGGCTGATCAAGCTGCGCGGGGACAGCTGCTGGCGCGACCTGACCTGCCTGCGCTACCACCACGAGACCCAGCCCATGCCCGGACCGCTCAGCTGGTTCTTCCACCACCTGCCCGACCCGCTGCACCGGGTCGAGGTGGCGGCCAACCACGTCGTCCAACTCCTCGTCCCGATCGGCCTGCTGCTCCCGCAGCCCGTCGCGAGCTACGCCGCCTGCGCCGTGATCGCCACCCAGCTGTGGCTGATTGCCTCCGGCAACTTCGCCTGGCTCAACTGGCTGACCGTCGTGCTCACGCTCGCCGCCGTCGAACCGGCCCGCCTCGGCCTGCCCGCCCGCGCCCACACCGTCCCCGACGCCCCCGTCTGGTACCAGGCGGTGGTCATGGCGGTCACCGCCGCCGTCCTCGTGCTCAGCTACTGGCCGGTGCGCAACCTGCTCTCCCGGGGCCAGGTGATGAACCGCTCCTTCAACCGGCTGCACCTCGTCAACACCTACGGCGCCTTCGGCAGCGTCAACCGCCTGCGCCGGGAGGTCGTCGTCGAGGGCACCGACGAGGCCGTCGTCACCCCGCACACCGTCTGGCGCGAGTACGGCTTCAAGGGCAAACCCGGCGACGTGCGCCGCCTCCCGCGCCAGTACGCCCCCTACCACCTGCGCCTGGACTGGCTGATGTGGTTCGCCGGCATCTCGCCCGCCTACGCCCGGCCCTGGTTCCTGCCCTTCGTCGCCCGCCTGCTGGCCGGCGACCGGGCGACACTGCGGCTGCTGCGCCACAACCCCTTCCCCGACGCCCCGCCGACCCACGTCCGGGCGACCCTCCACCTCTACCGGTTCACCGGATGGCGCGAACTGCGCGAAACCGGCGCCTGGTGGCACCGCACCGCGCTCCACGCCTACCTCGCGCCGGTCGACCTGGCCGCCCTCGGCCGGGCCGGCCACCACCCGCCGCCCACCCGGCCCGGCCGCGGCCTGCGCACCGTCCCGCTCGACCGGCTCCGACGTTCCGCTCCACCCACGTCGGGCCCGCCCCGGACGGAGCACCCCGGCCACCCGTCCGGACCAGCACCGGGCCACCCGGGTGGCCCTCCCGAGTAGCGGCCAGGCGGGCGGTACGGCATACGACACCAGTCCGTCCGGCGGTGGGTGCGTGCAAGGCTCGAACGGGCACCCGTATTCTGGGCCTCCACAACCGGCGGCCCGAATCGCACGCCCCCCGGTCCCGCCCCAGGGGCCCCGTGCACCCGGGCCGCCGCCCCCTCGCCGTCAGCCCCGCCGTCGTCGCCCAGAACCGGACCTCACATGACAGTGCTTCACTCGCGCAACGCCGACGCAGCCGACCCGGCGGACGTCGCCGACGCCGCAGACGTCAAGGACCCCCAGGACGCCGCTGCGGAGCCCGACCTCCGCGAGGACCTCGGCCGCTACGCCGAACTCGGGGCCTTCACGCTCAGCGCCGACACCCACGCCTGGTACGCGGCCGTCGACACCGTGGCCACCCCCGAGGACGCCCGCGCCGCCTCCACCGCGCTCGCCGAACTCCGTGGCAGCGACCTCCAGCAGACCTGGGAAGCCGTCACCGCGATGGCCGCCGAGGTCAAGCTGGACGAGCCCGACACCGTGGCCAAGACCGCGCTGCTGGTCGAGATGCTCCAGCGGGTCCGCCGCACCTCCGCCACCCTCACCGACGCCGCGTACGACGCCGACCTCGTCGCCCTCGCCGCCGCCACCGCGGACAGCACCTGGCGCCGCGAGAACGGCGTCAAGCTGTCCTGGCTGCGCGGCCGCTCGCTGCGCAAGCAGGCCGCCGCCCTCGCCCACGACCGCAAGGTCCGCCGCGAGGACCTGCACGAGGCGCTCACCTCCGCCGAGATCGAGCGCCGCGCGTGGGCCGCCGTCGCCCCCGCCGGCACCCTCCCGCGCGTGCCCGCCGACGGCAGCCTGGTCGAGCGCACCGCCCAGGCCTTCGAGCCGATCAACACCGGCCTGCGCGGCCTCGCCCGACTGCTGCCCGAGCACGACCTCGACGGGCTCGCCTTCGCGGAACTGGCCGACCTGGTCGAACGCCTCGCCGCCGACGAGGGCACCCTCTACCGCCTGCCCACCATCCGCGGCCTGCGCGCCACCCTGGAGGAGGCCGGCCTCGCCGACCTGCTCGCCGAACTCACGGCCGCCAAGGCCGACCGCCGCGCCGCCGAGGCCGCGTACGCGGCGCGGCAGGCGCTCGCGGGCGGGCAGCGGGACGGGCTGGCGGGGTCGTCGGCCGCGGAGCCGGTCGTCGCGGAGCCGGCTGCCGAGGAGCTGGACACCGAGGAGACGGACACCGAGCTGCCCGAGGCCGAGGCCGAGGCCGAGGTTGAGGCCCAGGTCGAGGCCGACGCCGACCCCTCGGCGGAGGCCGTGGACGAGTTCCAGGCCGAGGCGGACGTCGAGGCCGAGTCGGCTGCGGTGGAGGAGGAGAAGGAGGAGGCTCCGGTCGCCGTGGTCTCCCTCCCGGCGCCCTCCCCGGCCGCTGACGACCTGGTGGCCGCCGCCACCGCCGCCCTGGCCGAGGCCGCAACGGCGGACGAGGTCGCGGAGGAAGCGGACGAGGCGAAGGCAGAGTCGGTCGAGGTCGAGGAGCCTGCCGCCGAGGTCGAGGTCACTGCCGAGGCCGAGGTCGAGGCCGCGGCCGAAGTTGAGGCCGAGGCCGTCGAGGTCGCGATCGCCGTCGAGCCGGAGGTGATCGCGGAAGCACCCGTCGAGGTCGCCGAGCCCGAGGCCGCTGAGCCTGAGGTCGCCGAGCCCGAGGCTGCTGAGGTCGAGGAGTCGCCGATCGAGGTCGACGCCGTCGAGGAGGCTCCGGCCGTAGCGGAGGAGGAGGCCGAGGCTGTTGCCGAGGCGCCCGCCGTCGAGGTCGCGCCCGAGATCGCCGTCGAGGTCGAGGCCGTCGAGGAGCCCGCTGTCGAGCCGGAGGCCGTGGTCGAGGCCCCTGCCGTCGAGGTCGTTGAGGTCGTCGAGCCGGTGGCCGAGGTCGAGGTCGTTGAGGAGGCTCCGGTCGTAGGTGCCGAGGCCCCTGCCGTCGGGGCCGTCGCCGAGGTCGAGCCCGAGGTCGTCGCCGAGGTGGCCCCTGAGGTCGAGGCCGTGGTCGAGGCGGAGCCCGAGCCCGAACCGGCCGTCGAGGTCGAGCCCGAGCCCGAGCCCGTCGCCGAGGCGGCCACCGGCCGTCCCGCGAAGCCGGACTTCACCCCCGGTCGCCCCGTGACCGCCTACTCGGCGGACGAACTGCTCGCCGTCGTCCGCTGGATCGACGGTGACGGCACCGGGCGGAGCGACGAGGAGCTGCTCCGTGCGGCCATGAAGGAGCTCGGCTTCGCCCGCCTCGGCCCCCGGATCAAGGAGGCGCTGGGCGCCGCCGTCACCGCCGCGCGCGGCTGACGTCCGGGCGGCAGCCGGACACGCAGGGCCCGGGACGCGATCGCGTCCCGGGCCCTGCGCCGTGTCTGCCGGTCCTGCTGCGAAGGGGCGGTCAGCCCGCCTTGTTCCAGGGCTGGCTCGCCATCAGCGCCTTCACGTTGGCGACGTACTTCGGGTTCGGTATGTCGAGGCTGCCGACGACCTCGCCCGAGGTGGGGTCGGTGACGGTGGTGTAGTGCACGTTGCCCGCGCCCGCGTTGTACGCGGAGATGACCAGGTCGAGCAGCGGTGTCTTACCGGTGGCCGGGTCGGGGGAGAGGTCGTACTTGCCGCCGAAGGAGGAGTCGCCGTAGTAGGCGACCAGCCAGTCGATCAGCTGGGTGCCGAGCTGGACGTTCCCGGTGAGGGTCTTGGGGTCGGAGCTGGTGCCGTACTTGCCGTTCATCCAGCTGACGGTGTTGGGCATGACCTGCATGGTGCCGATCCCGCCGTCGCAGGCGAGGATGCCGGACTGCCAGCCGCTCTCCTGCCAGGCGATCGCCTTGACCAGGTTGACCGGCAGCGGCGGGAGCCTGTCGGTGCCGCCCGAGCTGAGGTTGAGCACCCGGGACTGGCCGGCGGCCGTCGTGAGCGCCGCGGCGACCGCGGGCTTGGCCTCGTCCGGCTGGGGCTTGCTGGGCTGGCAGCCGCTCTGCGCCGGGGGCACGTGGCCGGCGGGCGGCGCGGGCGGTGCCGGGAGGGCGACGGCGCCGGGCTTGGCGGTCGGTACGGGCGCCGGGATGGCGGGCTTCTCGACCGGCGGCTGGGTGGCGGGCGCGCCGGCCGCGGTGCCGCCGCTGCCCTTGGCGTTCCCACTCTGGGCGTTGCCGCTCTGGGTGGTGGGCGAGGCCTTTGCGGCCTTGCTCGGGCCGGCACTCGGGCTGTGCGAGGCGTCGGGGCTCGCGGAGGCGGAGGCGCTCGGCGTCGGGGTGGTGCTCGCGGGCGGGCTCGCGCTCGACGTGTCGGTCGGCGCGGCGGAGGCCGCGGTGAGGGTGGTGCCGGATCCGGCGCTCGGGTGCTTGTCACCGCTCTCGGTGCCGCAGCCCGCCAGGACGGCGGTCGACACGGCGACGGCCGACACCAGGACGGTGGCCCGCCGGGTGGTGCGCAACTTCATTGGTGGTCCCCCCACTCGTCGCCGGTGATCCCGTGATCCCGGCGAGTGGCGGTCATCCTATGGTGCGGTCGTCTCCCCCTGGACGAACGGGTGCTCGATCGCCCGCCGGAGGACGGCCGGGGCCTCCGCGAGCGAGGGCCCGTACCAGGTCAGGTGCCGTCCGCCGACCAGCGCGACCGAGATGCCGGGGAAGGCCTCCGGGCCGTCCTCGGCGGTGAAGCGGTACGGCTCGTCCGGCAGCACCACCAGGTCCGGCCGGTCGGCGAGCAGTTCGGGCAGCGGCACGGCCGGGTAGCGCTCGGGGTGCTCGGCGTGGACGAGCCGCAGGCCGAGGCGGCGCAGCAGGTCCCCGGCGAAGGTGTCGCGGCCGAGCACCATCCACGGGCGGCGCCAGATCGGCACGACCGCCCGCGGGCCGCGGTCACCGCTCGGCCGGACGTCCCGCCACGCCTCCTCCGCCTCGTCCAGCCAGGCCGGGCGCGGCAGTCGGCAGGCGACGGTGAGCAGCCGGTCCAGCGAGCGGAAGGCGTCGTCCAGGGTGCGGATGTCGGTGACCCACACCGGAACCCCGGCCGCCCGCAGCGCCTCCAGGTCGGGGCGGCGGTTCTCCTCGTCGTTGGCGATCACGAGGTCCGGGCCGAGCGCGAGGACGCCCGGCACGTCCGGGTTCTTGGTGCCGCCGATCCGGGTGACGGCGAGTTCGGCGGGGTGGCTGCACCAGTCGGTGGCGCCGACCAGCAGGCCGGGCGCGGTGGCGGCGACGGCCTCGGTCAGCGAGGGCACCAGCGAGACCACCCGGCGGGGCGGCAGCGGCCCGAGCCGTACGGGCAGGCCGAGGTCGTCGCGCGGGTCGGTGAGGTCTGCCACCCGGCCACCCTATGCGCGACCACTGGGTACGGGGGCCTCCGGAAGCTCCGGAAGTCCCGGAAGTCCCGGAAGTTCCGGGAACCCGGTGCGGACCCCGCCCGACTACCTGGTCCGGGTCCGCAGCGCGGGCCCTCAGCACGATCACCGACCAGGAGAGTCCTCATGCGCCCTCGCGTCGTCTGCGGTATCGCGGCCGCCGTCGCCCTGTTCGCCACGGCCTGCGGAAGCGGCGGTGGCGGGAACGGTGGCGGTGGCAGCGCCGCCCTCACCGCCCAGGCCACCCCCGCCGGGGCCGCCTACCCCGTCACGGTCGCCGACTGCGCGGGCAAGGAGACGACCATAGCCAAGGCCCCGACGAAGATCGTCACCAGCAACGCGTCGAGCCTGGAGTTGCTGCTCCAACTCGGCGCGGGCGACCGGGTGATCGGCACCGGCTTCCCGCCCGGCAAGGGCACCCTGCCGGCCGCGCTCGCCGAGCAGGGCGCCAAGGTCCCGGTGCTCGGCGACAAGACCATCCCCAAGGAGAAGCTCCTCGACTCCGGCGCCGACCTCTACGTCGACACCTTCGGGGCGATGCCGATGATGGGCGGGGGCGCCACCGGGCCCAGCGAGGCCGAGTACGCCGCGGCCGGCATCCAGCACGTCTACCTGCTCTCCACCGCCTGCGCCGGCACCCCGAAGGCCGCCAAGGCGCCGCGCACCGACCTCGCCGGGATCGAGGAGGACATCCGCCGCCTCGGCGCCGTCACCGGGACCGGCGCCCGGGCCGAGGAACTCGTCACCGGGATGGAGAAGCAGATCGGCGGGGTCCGCACCGCGCTCGCCGCCGTCCCGGAGGACAAGCGGCCGAGCTACTTCGTCTTCGACTTCGACGCCGGGACCAAGCAGCCGGTCGCGGTCTGCGGCCGGCAGGTGGCCAACGCCGTCATCACCCAGGCCGGTGCCCGCAACGTCTTCGCCGACTGCGACGCCGACTTCAAGCCCGGCTCCTGGGAGGACGTGGTGGCCAAGAACCCCGACTGGATCCAGCTCGCCGTGCGCAACCGCGGCAGCGAGCAGGACACCCGCAAGGCCTTCGACGACGCCGAGGCGTTCCTGCGCGGCTTCCCGGCGACCCAGGGCCTCAAGGCCGTCCAGGAGGGGCACTTCGTCCGGCTCGGCTCCGAGGTGACCACCATCGCGGGTGTGCGCAACGCCGACGCCGTCCGGCAGATCGCTGCCACCGTCCACCCCGACCTCGTCAAGAACGGGCAGTAGGCGGTGACTTCGGCCGACCTCGCCGAGGCCCCGGACAACCGGAGCCCGGACAATCGTGGTCCGGACAGCCGGAGCCCGGGCCACGGGAGCCCGGACAGTGAGCGCCCGGACAGCCGGCGCCCGGCCCGCACCCTGCGGGCCGGGCCGCTGGCCGCCGCGCTCGCCGCCGCCCTGAACGCCGAGACGCTGATGGTCCTCACCGATGTCGAGGGGCTCGTGACGGCCGGCTGAGTCCGAGGTGGGTGCTGCGGCGGGAACGCGCGTGGCGGACAATCGCTGACACGACTACCGGCCAGGCGTCTGCGAGGAGGATTCCCA
>NZ_JBHZCY010000119.1:0-28685 GCF_042786665.1 Kitasatospora sp. NPDC059146
CACATGGTCAGAACCCTCCGAGGGGCCTGGGCAGGTTGGTTACCGACCGGTAGCATGGCTTCTGACGCGGCGCCGCTCGGGATCTTCCGGCGGCAGCCTGCACACCCGAAATGTTGGTCCCTGGGAGGAGAGCCCCCGTGCCTCGTACCGCGAGGGACGTCGTCTTCGTCGATGGCGTCCGCACCCCGTTCGGCAAGGCCGGCCCGAAGGGCATCTACCACGAGACCCGCGCCGACGACCTCGTCGTCAAGTGCATCCGGGAACTCGTGCGCCGTAACCCGAGCCTGCCCGTCGAGCGCATCGACGAGGTCGCCATCGCGGCCACCACGCAGATCGGCGACCAGGGTCTGACCATCGGGCGCACCGCCGCCCTGCTGTCCGGCCTGCCGAAGTCCGTGCCCGGCTACTCGATCGACCGCATGTGCGCCGGCGCCCTGACCGCCGTGACCGCCACCGCGGGCGGCATCGCCTTCGGCGCGTACGACGTGGTCGTGGCCGGTGGCGTGGAGCACATGGGCCGCCACCCGATGGGCGAGGGCGTGGACCCGAACCCGCGCTTCGTCTCGGAGAAGCTGGTCGACGAGTCCGCCCTGTTCATGGGCATGACCGCGGAGAACCTGCACGACCGCTTCCCGCACATCACCAAGGAGCGCTGCGACGCCTACGCCGTGCGCTCCCAGGAGAAGGCCGCCAAGGCGTACGCCAACGGCGACATCCAGCCGGACCTGGTGCCGATCACGATCCGCAACACCAACCCCGAGGTCGGCGAGACCGGCTGGGGCCTGGCCACCGTGGACGAGCCGATGCGCCCGGGCACCACGATGGAGTCGCTGGCCGGCCTCAAGACCCCGTTCCGCCCGCACGGCAACATCACCGCGGGCAACTCGGCCGGTCTGAACGACGGTGCCACCGCCTCGCTGCTGGCCGCCGAGGACGTCGCCGAGGAGCTCGGCCTCCCGGTCAAGATGCGCCTGGTCTCCTACGCCTTCGCGGGCGTCGAGCCCGAGGTCATGGGCATCGGCCCGGTGCCGGCCACCGAGAAGGCGCTGGCCAAGGCCGGTCTGACCATCGACGACATCCAGGCCTTCGAGGTCAACGAGGCCTTCGCCGTCCAGGTGCTGTCCTTCCTGGACCACTACGGCATCGCGGACGACGACGAGCGGGTCAACCCGTTCGGTGGCGCGATCGCCTTCGGCCACCCGCTGGCCTCCTCGGGCGTGCGCCTGATGAACCAGCTGGCCCGCCGCTTCGAGCAGCGCCCGGACGTCCGCTACGGCCTCACCACGATGTGCATCGGCTTCGGCATGGGCGGCACCATCATCTGGGAGAACCCCCACTTCGAGGGTGGTAAGTGAGCATGAGCAACACCACTGAGCTGCTCCAGCAGGGCGCCGAGCTGTTCCCGGGCGAGGTCGTCACGACCGCGCACGTGCGCCACCTGGACCTGCCGCTGCAGGCCGGCAAGCTGGCCATGATCACCCTGGACAACGGCTTCGACCACACCAAGCCGACCACCTTCGGCCCGGGCTCGCTGCTCAAGCTGTCCGAGGCGCTGGACCAGGTCGAGGCCGAGGCCGCCGAGGGCAGGATCGTCGGCGCCGCGATCACCGGCAAGCCGTTCATCTTCGCCGTCGGCGCCGACCTCAAGGGCGTCGAGCTGCTCAAGCAGCACGCCGACGCGCTGGCCATCGGCAAGGGCGGCCACGAGGTCTTCAAGCGGATCGCCGCGCTGCCCGTCCCGACCTTCGCCTTCTACAACGGCGCGGCCATGGGCGGCGGCGTCGAGGTCGGCCTGCACTGCGACTACCGCACGGTGTCCGCGGGCGTTCCGGCCTTCTCGCTGCCCGAGGTCTTCCTCGGCCTCGTCCCCGGCTGGGGCGGCTGCACCATCCTGCCGAACCTGATCGGTGCCGGTAAGGCCGTCAAGGTCATCATCGAGAACTCGATGAACCAGAACAAGCAGCTCAAGGGCAAGGACGTGTTCGAGCTGGGGATCGCCGACGCGATCTTCGAGCCGGCCGACTTCCTGGAGCAGTCGCTGCTGTGGGCCGCCCAGGTCCTCAAGGGCGACCTGGTCGTCGAGCGCGAGGCGATCGACCGCGGCAAGGCCTGGGACGACGCCGTCCTCTGGGGCCGCATGGTCGCCGACGCCAAGGTGCACGGGGCCGCTCCGGCCGCGTACAAGGCGCTGGACATCATCGCCGCCGTCAAGGACGCCGACCTCGCCGACAAGGCCAGCCTCCAGGCCGGCTTCGACGCCGAGGACGCGGCCCTGGCCGACCTCATCATGAGCGGCGAGCTGCGCAGCGGCATCTACGCCTTCAACCTGGTGCAGCGCCGGGCCAAGCGCCCGTTCGGTGCGCCGGACAAGTCGCTGGCCCGCCCGGTCTCCAAGGTCGGCATCGTCGGCGCCGGCCTGATGGCCTCGCAGCTGGCGCTGCTGTTCGCCCGCCGTCTGGAGGTGCCGGTGGTCCTCACCGACATCGACCAGGAGCGCATCGACAAGGGCGTCGGCTACGTCCACGCCGAGATCGACAAGCTGCTCGGCAAGGGCCGGATCGGCCAGGACAAGGCCAACCGCCTCAAGGGCCTGGTCAGCGGCTCGCTGGACAAGGCCGTGGCCTTCGGCGACGCGGACTTCGTCATCGAGGCCGTGTTCGAGGAGATGGGCGTCAAGCAGACCGTCTTCGCGGACCTGGAGGCCGTGGTCTCGCCGACCTGCGTGCTGGCGACCAACACCTCCTCGCTGTCGGTCACCGAGATGGCCTCGAAGCTCCAGCACCCCGAGCGGGTCGTCGGCTTCCACTTCTTCAACCCGGTCGCGATCCTGCCGCTGCTGGAGATCGTCCGCGGCGAGCAGACCGACGACGCGTCGCTGGCCACCGCCTTCGCCGTGTCGAAGAAGCTCAAGAAGACCTCGGTGCTGTGCAAGGACGCCCCAGCGTTCGTGGTGAACCGGATCCTGACCCGCTTCATGGGCGAGATCCAGAACATCATCGACGAGGGCACCCCGATCGCCAGCGTCGAGAAGGCCGTCGAGCCGCTCGGCCTGCCGATGTCCCCGATCGTGCTGCTGGAGCTGGTCGGCCCGGCCATCGCCCTGCACGTCTCGGAGACCCTGGCCGGCGCCTTCCCGGAGCGGTTCACCGTCTCCGAGAACCTCGGCAAGGTGGTCAAGGCCGGCAAGCGCGGCTTCTACACCTGGGTGGACGGCAAGCAGGTCCTCGACCCCGAGGTGCTGGAGCTGCTGAGCTTCGGCGACTCGGTGCTCACCGAGGAGCAGGTCCTGAACCGCTCCCTGGAGGCCGTGGCCCAGGAGATCGGCCTGATGCTGGAGGAGGGTGTCGTCGGCGAGGCCCAGGACATCGACCTCTGCATGATCACCGGCGCCGGCTGGCCCTTCCACCTGGGCGGGATCACCCCGTACCTGGACCGTGAGGGCGTCTCGGAGCGGGTGACCGGCAAGAAGTTCCTCGCCCCCGGCGTGGCCTCGGTGCCCGCGTAAGGCGTAGCGGTACGAGCGGAGCCCCCGGCGACCTGGTCGCCGGGGGCTCTCGCGTACGCGGTGCCGGGCCTCGGTACTCGAGGCGGTACCTCGGTGCTCGAGCGGTGCCTCAGTGCTTGAGGCGGTAGACGACGGTGTCGCCGATGACGCCGATCATCTCGTAGTGGGTGTCCAGCAGGTTCTCGATCCGCGGGACCAGCACCGGCTGGTACGGGGCGACGCCGGAGTCGTCCACGAAGACCTCGGGCAGGCCGTTGGCGAGTTCCTTGTCGAAGGTCTGCCAGGCGTTGTTGACGCTGAACTGCTCGCCGACGTTGCCGCTGCCGTCCTTGCCGCCGCTGTAGTTGGTGAGGAAGCCGGCGGTCAGGTAGCGGCTCGCGGGCTTGCGGTCGGCCAGCCAGTACAGCTCGGGGTGCATGCCCCAGACCAGCACGGTGTCCTTGGGGGTGGTCTGGGCGGCGACCGCGGTGGCGACCTCGGTGTTGCGGCTCATCTGCTCCCCCGGCCAGGCCAGCGCCAGGCCCCAGAAGACCGTGGCGGCGACCGTGGTGTACACCAGGACGGGCTTCCAGCGGATCGCCGAGGTGGCGACCGCCCCGGTGCCCAGCAGCACCAGCGGGGGCATCAGCTGGAGGTAGTAGTGGCCGAAGAAGTGGAAGCCCACGCTGACCGCGACGGCCGAGGAGAGCAGCCAGACCCACAGGTCGGTGGTCGAGCCGTGCTCCTCGCCGGCCACCGGCAGCGGGCGGTGGCGGTACTTGAACCAGAGCCGGCGGCCGACCGGGAACAGGAAGCCGAGGCCCGCCGCGGCCAGGATGCCGAGGTTGCCGAAGGCCCGGCCGAGCATCTGCAGCCAGGCGCCGCCGAAGGAGGCGTAGTCGCCGCTGCCGGTGACCACCCAGAAGAGGAAGCCCTTGGGCTTGGTGAGGATGACCGCCACCAGCGCTATCGGCACCGCGAAGCCGAACCCGATCTTGAACAGGGCGGGCGGCCAGCGCACCCCGCGTCGGCGGGCGTCCTGGAGGAGCATCCAGAGCACCGGCAGCAGCACCGCGCCGCCGGTCTGCTTGGTCAGCGAGCAGAGCGCGACCGCGATGCCCGCGGCCAGCCAGCGGCGGCGCTCGGCGTACCGGAAGGCGGCCACCATCGCGGGCAGCATGAAGACCTCGAAGGTCGCCGCCTGGGTGTCCTCCGGGGAGAGCCCGATGGAGACCAGCAGGTAGAGCAGTCCGGCGCCGGCCCCGGCCCGGTTGCCCCAGCGGCCGCGGGCGATCGAGGCCAGCAGGATCGCGGTGACCAGGTGGGCCGCCACCGCGAGGGTGCGCAGCGGCCACAGCGAGGCGGAGCCGAAGACGGCGAAGCAGGCCTGGTAGAGCCAGGGCAGCAGCGGCGGCTTGCGGTCCACCACGGTGTCGTAGAGCACCCCGCCGTCCGCGAGCATCCGGGCCTGGGTGGCCAGGAAGCCTTCGTCCGGACTCCAGACGGGCCGGGCGAAGGACGGGATGTGGGTGGCCACCGCGACCAGGGTGAGCAGCGGCACCAGCCTCGTCCAGTACCCCTGTCGGATGTGGGTACGGGCGCGCGCGGGCAGGCGGTCGACCAGTCCGTCGAGGCGGGGGCGGGTGGGGGTGGGCACGGTTGACAACCTACCGGGCGGGAACGGCGCGGAGAGCGCCGGTCCCGCCATTCAGTGCGATTGTCAGCTCGTCCCGCGACGAACTGTTACGCAGAGACGACAATCGGGCGTCGGCGGAACGGGCGGCAGGTGGCCGGCCCGTTCCACCGGGGGCGGTTCAGGCCTCGACCGGCGCCGCGTCCAGCTTGGCGACCAGGGCGCCCACCTTCTCGGCGATGGCGGGGGCGGTCAGGCCGATCTCGGCCAGGATCTCGTTCCGGCTGGCGTGGTCCAGGAACTCCTGCGGGATGCCGAAGTCGCGCACCGGTACGTCCACGTCCGCGTCCCGCAGTGCCTGCGCGACGGCCGCGCCGACGCCGCCCACCCGGCCGTTGTCCTCGATCGTGACGACCACCCGGTGCTCGGCGGCCAGGCCCGGCAGGGCCTCGTCCACCGGCTTGACCCAGCGCGGGTCCATCACGGTGGCGGTGACGCCCCGGGCGGCCAGCAGGTCGGCCACCTCCAGGCTGGTCGGGGCCATCGCGCCGACCGAGACGATCAGCACGTCCGCGCGGTGGGCGCCGGAGGGCTCCCCGGCGGCGCGCAGCACGTCCATGCCGCCGACCCGGCCGACCGCGGCGACGGCCGGACCGACCGAGCCCTTGGAGTAGCGCACCACCGTCGGGGCGTCCTCGACCTGGACGGCCTCGCGCAGCTGGGCGCGGACCTGGTCGGCGTCGCGCGGGGCGGCCAGCCGCAGGCCCGGGACGACCTGGAGGATCGACATGTCCCACATGCCGTTGTGCGAGGCGCCGTCCGTGCCGGTGACGCCGGCCCGGTCCAGTACGAAGGTGACGCCCAGCTTGTGCAGCGCGACGTCCATCAGGACCTGGTCGAAGGCGCGGTTCAGGAAGGTCGCGTAGACCGCGAAGACCGGGTGCAGCCCGTTGGTGGCCAGGCCGGCGGCGCTGGTGACGGCGTGCTGCTCGGCGATGCCGACGTCGAAGATGCGGTCCGGGAACTCCTTGGCGAACGGTGCCAGGCCGACCGGGTGGAGCATCGCGGCGGTGATCGCCACGATGTCCTCGCGCTCGCGGCCGAGCGCGACCATCTCCTCGCCGAAGACCGAGGTCCAGTCCTTGCCCGAGTTCTTGACCGGCAGGCCGGTGTCCGGGTGGATCACGCCGACGGCGTGGAAGCGGTCCTCGTCGTTGTTCTCGGCGGCGTGGTAGCCGCGGCCCTTCTCGGTGAGGCAGTGCACGATCACCGGGCCGCCGAAGCCGCGCGCCTTGGTCAGCGCCGACTCCAGGGCGGTCAGGTCGTGGCCGTCGATCGGGCCGATGTACTTGAGGCCGAGGTCCTCGAACATGCCCTGCGGGGCGATGAAGTCCTTGAGGCCCTTCTTGGCGCCGTGCAGCGTCTCGAACAGCTGCTGGCCGACCACCGGGGTGCGCTGCAGGGCGTCCTTGCCCCAGGACAGGAAGCGCTCGTAGCCCTGGGTGGTGCGCAGGGTGGCGAGGTGGTTGGCGAGGCCGCCGATGGTCGGCGAGTAGGAGCGCTCGTTGTCGTTGACGACGATGACGACCGGCAGGTCCTTGGCGTCGGCGATGTTGTTCAGCGCCTCCCAGGCCATGCCGCCGGTGAGCGCGCCGTCACCGATCACGGCGACGACCGGGTCCGCCTTGCCCTGGATCTTGTTGGCCTTGGCCAGGCCGTCCGCGTACGAGAGGACCGTGGAGGCGTGCGAGTTCTCGATCACGTCGTGCTCGGACTCGGCGCGCGAGGGGTAGCCGGACAGGCCGCCGCTCATCTTCAACCGGGAGAAGTCCTGGCGGCCGGTGAGCAGCTTGTGGACGTAGCTCTGGTGGCCGGTGTCGAAGAGGATGCGGTCGCGCGGGGAGTCGAAGACCCGGTGCAGGGCGATGGTCAGCTCCACCACCCCGAGGTTGGGTCCGAGGTGGCCGCCCGTCTTGGAGACCTCGGTCACCAGGAAGGTCCGGACCTCCTGGGCCAGTGCGGCCAGCTGTCCGGGCGTGAGCCGGTCGAGATCGCGCGGTCCCCGAATGCGGGTCAGCAGGGCCACCCGTTCCTCCTCGTTCAGTGTTCGCGGACCACGGACGGTCCGACGGGCGTCGCCGCCCGGTCCGGCGGCAGGCCGGTGGTCGCGGCCGGTACCGACCGGTCGAGTCTAATGTCCGCTACGCGGACGCCGAGCGGCGCGCCCGGTGCCACCGACCGGTTACCGCCATTCCCGGAGGTCGGTCGGGGGGCGCGGGTCAATCCTCATTGACGAACGGACGTTCTCCGGCGGTTGCGGCCGGACGGGTGAACGGGGGGAAGGCGGTCAGTGCCGGCCGAGCGCCCCGGACTCGCCCATCTCGCTCATCACCAGGGCCAGCGCGCCCAGCACCTCGGCCCGGCCGCCCAGGGTGCCGGGGACCACCGACAGCTGGCGGGCCGCGCTGGGGATCGCGTAGCGGGCCACCGAGTCGCGGATCGGGGCCAGCACCAGCTCACCGGCCTCGGCGAGGTCGCCGCCCAGGATCACCCGGCGCGGGTTGAGCAGGTTGCACAGGGTCGCCACGCCCGTACCGATCTGGCGCCCGGCGTCGGCGATCACCCGGCGGCAGCCCAGGTCGCCCTGGTGGGCCAGCTCCACCACCCGGGGCAGGGTGAGGTCCGGGCCGAGGGTCGAGGTGAGCAGCGACAGCAGGTAGCGGGAGCCGACGAAGGTCTCCAGGCAGCCCCGGTTGCCGCAGCGGCAGACCGGGCCCGCCTCGTCCAGGGTGATGTGCCCGATCTCACCCGCGGTGCCGCCCGGCCCCCGGTAGATCTGGCCGTTGACCACCAGGCCGGCGCCGACCCCGCTGGCGACCTTGATGTAGGCGAGGTCGCTCAGGCCGCGGCCGGCCCCCCAGACCAGCTCGCCCAGCGCGCCCAGGTTGGCGTCGTTGTCCACGTGCACCGGCATGCCGAGCCGCTCCGCCAGCTCCCGGCCCGGGGCGATGCCCGTCCAGCCCGGCAGGATCGCGGTCGAGCCCAGCGCACCGGTCTCCACGTCGATCGGGCCGGGCACGCCGAGGCCCACCCCGATCACCTTCTCGGGACGGAAGCCGGCCTGCGCGAGGAGGCGCGCCACCATCGCCTCGGCGCGGTCGAAGCCCTGCGCGGCCGAGACGTCCACGTCGATCGGGGCGCTCTCCTCGGCCAGCACCCGGTGGGCGAGGTTGCCGACGGCCACCCGCAGGTGGGTGTGGCCGAAGTCGATGCCGACCACGATGCCCGCGTCCCCGCTCAGCGAGACGCTGCGGGCGCGGCGGCCGCCGGAGGAGGTGTCGGCGACCACGACGGTGCCGCTCTCCTTCAGTTCCCGCACGATGTTGGAGACGGTGGCCGCGGAGAGGCCGGTGCCGCGGGCGATCTCGGCCTGGGTGAGCGAACCGGCCATCCGTACCGCGCGGAGCACCCGTTCCAGGTTCGCCCGGTGCAGGGACGACTGTGAGCCCGGTGTGTCCGTCGACATGATCCACCCTCCCAGGGTGGGGAACCCTCCGCCGGGTGTCCCCTTCAACTCCTGAAGGGTACGGGTCGGCGGCCGCCGGGTGGGGCCGCTGCGCGGGCCCGCGGCGGGCGGGGGCGCGGGGCTAGCGGTGGGCCGGGGTGCGGGGCCCGCGGCGGGCCGGGCGTGGGGGCGGGGTGGCCGGGGGGTGAAGGTGTTGCGCGGTGGGGGGAGGCGGGGCCCGGATCGGGTGGTCCTGGGAGCGGGCGAAAACCGGCCGCCACTAGCATGGTGCCCAATCTCACCCGTCCCACCGGGCCGCGGTCGGTACCGGCAGGGGGACGCATCCAGACATGACGGGGAATCAGATGGCAGGGGATCACCCTACGCCGGGTGCAGGCGATGCATCCGGCAGCGGCCCGCAGGGCAATCGGGGCGTTTCGTTCGGGCGGCCGGCGGGCGGTGTGGATCCTGCCGCCGTCGCGGACCAGATGACCCAGCTCGACGGCTCGGCGGTTCCGGGGCAGGGCGGGCCGCCGGCCCAGCCTCCGATGCCCCCGGCACCCCCGGCGCCCCCGGTCCAGCCCCCGGCGGGTGGGGCCGACTACGCCGCGTACGCGCCGACGGCCGCCGGGATGCCGGCCCAGCCTCCGGCGGGTGCGCCGATCGGCCCGTACGACCCGGCGCCCGGCGGGGGCTACCCCGGGGCGGACGCGGGGCAGGGCTACGGCGGCGGGTACAACTACCAGCAGCAGCCGGGCTACTACCCCGGTGCGCCGGTGCCGGCGGCCCCGAAGCAGCGCAACCCCGTGATGCTCTGGGGCGGGATCATCGGCGGTGTGCTGGCGATCGCCATCGTGATCGGGCTGGTCGTGCTGCTCAAGCCCAGCCCCAAGCCGGACCCGGGCCCCGGCCCGGTGGCGAACTCGGGCGGCACCAGCACCGTCGGCGGCGACAACGGCGGGAACACCGTCGCTCCGGCGCCCGCGCCGGACGGCACCAAGGCCACGTTCAACGTCGCCTGGAACGCCCCGACGCCCTCCAACACCGATGCCACCAACCAGCTGCTGGGCATCTGGGGCACCGACAAGTACGCCGTCCGCGTCGACAGCGACGGGGTCAAGGCCTACAACCTGGTCGACGGCAAGCAGGCCTGGAACATCCCGGTGCCGTCCGGCAGCAAGGAGGTGTGCAGCGCCTCGTACACCGCCAACTCCAAGAACGTCGCCGCCGTCGCCTTCAACACCGGTGACTACGACTGCTCCACCATCGGCGCCGTGGACCTCACCTCGGGCAAGCTGCTGTGGACCGTCAAGGCCACCGCCGACCGGCTGTCCCAGCCGACCCTGAGCGTCACCGACAACGTGGTCGCCGTCGGCGGCAACGCGGTGGCCGGGCTGAACATCTCCAACGGCCAGCCCGCCTGGCAGTACCAGCCCCGCGACAAGGACTGCACCATGCGGGCCCGCGCGGCCGGCAGCCAGATCGCCATCAGCGACCGCTGCTACATGACCAGCGGCCCGAAGTCGCAGCTGGTCATCGTGAACGCCGACTCCGGCAAGGCGGCGAGCAGCCCGATCACCCTGACCGGCACGATCGAGCAGGTCGACTCGGTCGTCCAGGACAAGCCGCTGGTCCTGGTGATCACCAACGGCCCGAACGGCGACTACATCCTGCCGTTCGACAAGGACAACAAGCCGGGCAACCAGATGTCCGTCAAGGAGGCCGGCTCGGACAGCCTGCGCCTGTCCGGCCAGGACACCGCCTTCACCCGCAACGTGGTGAGCGGCAGCACCCTGTACGTCCAGGTCAACCCGACCAAGCCGGCCATCAACGCCTACGACCTGAACACCGGCAAGCGCCTGTGGGCGGCCAGCCCCGGTTCGGCCAGCGGCAGCGACATCCGCCTGGTCACCGGCACCGACAAGGACGGCAAGGTCCGCGCCCTGGTCTCGCAGGGCTACGACAAGCCGTCCCGGCTGGTGACGCTCTCGCCGACCGACGGCTCGATGACCGACATCGGCACCGTCGCGAACGCGAACGGGAAGTTCGACATCAGCATGAGCACCTCGGTGTACTACGTCTCGGACGACGGCAACGCGGTCTACGCGTTCCGCCGGTACACCAACACCGACGGTCCGCTGACCAAGTGGCGGAAGTGACGCACTCCGGTCGGTGAGGGCAGTGAGGACGGGGCGGGTCGGGGCCGGTGGGCCCGGGCCCGCCCCGCCCCCGTTCTCCGGCCGGTTCTCGGGCCGGGTTCTCGGGGCGGGATTTCCGGGCGGGTTTCCGGCCGGGTTCTCCGGTCGGGATTTTCCGGCCGGGCCGCTCGTCGGGCATGCGAGGATTCGGTCCATCAGCCTGACGAAGGAGTGCAGCGAGTGCCCGGCACCAACCTGACCCGCGACGAGGCCCGTACCCGGGCCGACCTCATCCGGGTGGACGCGTACGACATCGAGCTCGACCTCGGCTCGGCCCGCGAGGGCGGTACCTTCCGGTCCACGACCGTGGTCCGGTTCTCCGCCACGACCCCCGGCGCCGACAGCTTCATCGACCTCGTCGCCCCCGGCGTCGAGGAGATCACCCTCAACGGCACGTCGCTCGACCCGGCGAGCTTCGCCGACAGCCGCATCCCGCTGCCCGGCCTGGCGGCGGAGAACGAGCTGCGGGTCGTCGCGAACTGCGCCTACAGCAACACCGGCGAGGGCCTGCACCGGTTCGTCGACCCGGTCGACGGCGAGACCTACCTGTACACCCAGTTCGAGGTGCCGGACGCCCGCCGGGTCTACGCGAACTTCGAACAGCCCGACCTCAAGGCCACGTTCAGGTTCACCGTGACGGCCCCCACCGGCTGGGTCGTGGTGTCCAACTCGCCCACCCCCGAGCCGGTCGGCGAAGGCCCCACCCAGGTCTGGGAGTTCGAGCCCACCGGCCGGATCTCCAGCTACATCACCGCGCTCGTGGCCGGCCCGTACGTCGGGGTCTTCGACACCTACGAGAACGGCGAGCAGCGCGTGCCGCTGGCCGTGTACTGCCGCCCCTCGCTGCGCGAGTTCCTCGACGCCGAGGCGATCTTCGAGGTCACCAAGCAGGGCTTCGACTACTTCCAGGCGAAGTTCGACTTCCCGTACCCGTTCCCCAAGTACGACCAGCTCTTCGTCCCGGAGTTCAACGCCGGCGCGATGGAGAACGCGGGCGCCGTCACTCTGCGCGACCAGTACGTGTTCCGCTCCAAGGTCACCGACGCCGCGTACGAGGCGCGCGCCGCGACGATCCTGCACGAGCTCGCCCACATGTGGTTCGGCGACCTCGTCACCATGGAGTGGTGGAACGACCTCTGGCTCAACGAGTCCTTCGCGACCTTCGCCGAGGCCGTCTGCCAGGCCGAGGCCCCGAGCTCCAAGTGGCCGCACTCCTGGACCACCTTCGCCAACCAGATGAAGACCTGGGCCTACCGGCAGGACCAGCTGCCGTCCACCCACCCGATCATGGCGGAGATCAACGACCTGGAGGACGTCCAGGTCAACTTCGACGGCATCACCTACGCCAAGGGCGCCTCGGTGCTCAAGCAGCTGGTGGCGTACGTCGGCCAGGACGCCTTCTTCGAGGGCGTGCGCGCCTACTTCAAGCGCCACGCCTGGGGCAACACCCGGCTCAGCGACCTGCTCGGCGCCCTGGAGGAGGCCAGCGGACGCGACCTCAAGGCGTGGTCCAAGTCCTGGCTGGAGACGGCCGGCATCAACGTGCTGCGGCCGTCGGTGGTGCTGAACACGGACGGCGAGATCGAGTCCTTCGCCGTGCTGCAGGAGGCCCCCGCGCTGCCGGCCGGTGCCAAGGGCGAGGCCGTGCTGCGGCCGCACCGCATCGCGATCGGGTTCTACGAGCTGGTCGACGGTTCGCTGGTGCGGACGGACCGGATCGAGCTGGACGTCGACGGCCCGCGCACCGAGGTGCCGGAGCTGGTCGGCCGCCACCGCCCGGCCGTCGTGCTGCTGAACGACGACGACCTGTCGTACGCCAAGATCCGGCTGGACGAGGACTCGATGGCCGTCGTCACCGAGCACCTCGGCGGCTTCACCGAGTCGCTGCCGCGCGCGCTGTGCTGGGCCTCCGCCTGGGACATGACCCGCGACGGCGAACTGGCCGCCCGCGACTACCTGTCGCTGGCGCTCTCCGGCATCGGCCGGGAGAGCGACATCGGCGTCGTGCAGTCCGTGCAGCGCCAGGTCAAGCTGGCCCTGGACGCCTACACCGACCCGGACTGGAGCGAGCAGGGCCTGCTCCGCTGGGCCGCCGCCGCCGAGGAGCACCTGCGCACCGCCGAGGCCGGCAGCGACCACCAGCTGGCCTGGGCCCGCACCTTCGCCTCGGTCGCCCGCACGGACGCCCAGCTCGACCTGCTGGCCGGGCTGCTGGACGGCTCGGTCGAGCTCAAGGGCCTCGCCGTGGACACCGAGCTGCGCTGGGCGCTGCTCGCCCGGCTCTCCGCCACCGGCCGGGCCGACGAGGCCGCGATCGTCGCGGAGCTGGAGCGGGACAACACCGCGGCCGGCCAGGAGCACGCGGCCAGCTGCCGCTCCGCCCGCCCGACCGCGGAGGCCAAGGCCGCGGCCTGGGCCTCGGTGGTGGAGTCGGACACCCTCACCAACTACGTGCAGGAGGCCGTGATCGCGGGCTTCCAGCAGTCGGACCAGCGGGAGCTGCTGGCGCCGTACGCGGAGAAGTACTTCGCCGCGGTGAAGGACATCTGGGAGACCCGAAGCCACGAGATCTCGCAGCAGATCATCGTCGGCCTGTACCCGGCGTTCCAGGTGACGGAGGAGACGCTCGCCGCCACGGACGCCTGGCTGGCCTCGGCCGAGCCGGCGCCGGCGCTGCGCCGTCAGGTCGTCGAGTCGCGGGCCGGGATCGAGCGCGCGCTCAAGGCCCAGGTGGTCGACAAGGCGGCCGGGGCTCGCTGAGCCGGCTGGTGACCTGCCGTTGAAGGCCCGAAGGGGCGCCGGACGGATCGTCCGGCGCCCCTTCGGGGTTCCTGCGGGTCCTGGTGGACCGTGTTGCCCAACGCCTGCCGCGCGTCCTCGGTGGACGCGGCGGCTTCTCGCGGGTTTCTCGCGGTTACTTCTTCTTCTTGCCGTAGGGCAGACCCGCGAGGGCCGCGATGACGACGAACGCGGCGAGCGGGATCAGCACGTACAGGCCGATGGTCTGGCCGACGCTCAGGCCGGCACCCGGGTCGTCGCCGTCGTCCCTGGTGAGGGCCATGGCGGGCGACGACAGCAGCATCATCAGCGTGACCGTTGCGGAGACCGCGCCGGCTCGCAAAGCGTTCCTCTTGTCCACGATTCCAACTTACCCGCCGCTTACGGGAGGGCGCGCGTCGGGGTGGTGCTGGGGGTTCCGCTTGCGGGTTCCGGCCTACCAGGTCCGGGGGTCGGGGGGTGTGTCGCCGGCTGTGAGGAGCCGGCCGAGCAGGCGGGCGGTGGGGGCGGCGGCGAGGCGTTCCAGGGTGACCGGGGCGCCCGTGCCGTCGGCGATCGGCAGGCGCCAGTTCGGGTACTGGTCCCAGGTGCCCGGCAGGTTCTGCGGGCGCGGATCGCCGACCAGGTCCGGCAGCCAGACGCCCACCAGCTCGGCCGGGGTCCGGTCCAGGAAGCGGTACAGGGCGGGCATGGAGAGCGGCTCGTCGGGCGCGAGCAGGCCGAGGGCGGTCAGTTCGGCCCGCCAGGCCGCCAGTTCGTCGGCGGCCTCCTGCTGCTCCTCCGCGAGCGGGCGGGCCAGCAGGCCCAGGCGGTGGCGCAGCTCGACGTGCTCGCCGGAGAGGCGGGCGGCGGTGCTCGGCAGGTCGTGGGTGGTGAGGGTGGCCAGGCAGCCGGGGCGCCAGCGGTCGGGGGGCAGGATGCCGCCGTCGGACTGCCAGTCCCGTTCGAACCAGAGGACGGAGGTGCCGAGGATGCCCCGGTCCGCCAGCTCCTCCCGCACCCCCGGCTCGACCGTGCCCAGGTCCTCGCCGATCACGGCGGTACCGGCCCGGTGGGCCTCCAGGGCCAGCACGCCGAGCATCGCCTCGGCGTCGTAGCGGACGTAGGCGCCCTCGGTGGGGGGATGGCCCTCGGGCACCCACCAGAGGCGGAACAGGCCCATCACGTGGTCGATGCGGAGCGCTCCGGCGTGCCTCGCCGCTGCGCGCAGGAGTTCCGCGTACGGGGCGTAGCCGGCCTTCGCCAGGGCGTCCGGGCGCCAGGGCGGCAGGCCCCAGTCCTGGCCGTGGGCGTTGAAGGCGTCCGGCGGGGCGCCGGTCGAGATACCGCCGGCCAGCACGTCCTGGAGCGCCCAGGCGTCGGCGCCGTCCGGGTGGACGCCGACGGCGAGGTCGTGGACCAGGCCGACCGGCATGCCCGCGTCCCGGGCGGCGCGCTGGGCGGCGGCGAGCTGCTGGTCGACCTGCCAGGCGAGCCAGCGGTGGAACTCGACCGCGTCCTGGAGTTCCTTGGCCGCCTGCTCGATCTGTGGGCCGTTCGGGTGACGCAGGCCCTTCGGCCAGTGGTGCCAGTCGGCGCCGTGCACCTCGGCGATCGCGTTCCAGAGCGCGTGGCGGCGCAGCCACTCCCCCTCGCGGCGCTGGTACGCCTCGTAACCGGCCTGGCGGCCGGGACCGCGCGGGACTTCGTGGAGGAGTTCCAGCGCCTCGCGCTTGAGCGCCCAGACGGCGTCCCGGTCGACCAGGCCGTCGTGGGTGAGGACCTCCTCGCGCAGCCGGGCCGCGCGGCGGGCGAGGTCGTCGGTGGCCGTCCGCTGGGCCGGCGTCAGGTGGCCGTACTCGGGGACGGCCTCGACCCGCAGGTGCACGGGGTCGGCGAAGCGGCGGGAGGAGGGGCGGTACGGGGAGGGGTCGGAGGGGGTGCCGGGGGTGGCGGGCAGGGCCTGGTGCAGCGGGTTGATCTGCACGAAGCCCGCGCCGAGGGCGGCGCCCGCCCACCCGGCGAGTTCGGCGAGGTCCCCCAGGTCGCCCATGCCCCAGGAGCGGTCGGACAGCACGGAGTACAGCTGGGCGAGGAACCCCCAGCTGCGGCCGGGGAGTCGGGGCAGCTGCTGCGGGGCGACGACGAGCGGCGCCTGCTGCCGCTTCTCGCCGCTCGCCGCGGTGAGGGTGTGCCGGCCGAGCGGGAGGTCGGCGGGCAGCCAGTGCGAGTGGCCGCGCGGCAACTCCCAACTGCCGCCGCCCTCCAGCTCCACGTACAGCCGGACGTCCGCCGGTACGTCCAGCGCGGTGCGGCGGCCCTGCCGGACCACGATGCACGGCGGCAGCAACCGCTCCCGCTGCTCGGCCCGGTGGCGCTCCAGCGCCTCCCGCACCTCCTCCGGCGACCCGGCCGCCACCCCCAGCGCCCCCAGCACCGCCACCAGCGTCCGCGCCCCCACCGTCTGCCCCCCGGCCCCCGGGTACCGGGTGTCCACCCCGTACGCCCGTGCCAGCGCGACCAGTTCGGCGGGCGGCGGCGGCGCGTCCTGCGCCGGGACCTTCCGTCCTTCGGCTCCGTCACTGTCGTGGTAAGCGGCCACTCGCGGCTCCTGCGATGTCTCGGCAACGCCTGGTCAGGACTCCCAAGTCCTACCCGGGTAACCGCGCGGCGACGCTGTGCGACACGAGTGCGCCTGGTGGTTCGCCCGGTGGCTCAAGAGGCGACCAGGGGGGTGACGGAGGGTCAGGCCAACGGGATATTCCGGTGCAAACTCGGCATAGCCGTCGGTGACGTTGACACCGGTTCGGGTAGCTGGTGGGGTTGCTCGCATTGTGGTCCAGGCCTGGCGAGGAGGCCCCTGTGCAAGCCCGTGTGTCCGTGGTGGCCGGGCGGCGGCTGCGTCAGCAGTTGGAGCAGAGTCCGGTGCTGCGCGAGGTGCTGGACCATCCGACGGCGTTGGCGGCCCGGCGGGCGACGGCGCGGACGTGCCGTCAGCTGGTGCCGCGGACCGCCGACCGGCTGATCGCCGACCTCAAGGGGACGGAGCCGCTGCTGGCGTCGGTGCGGGCGGAGCGCGCGGCCGGGCGGCCGGGGCGGCGGACCCTGCAGATCGCGGCCGGGGTGGTGACCGCGGCGGTGGTCGGCGGGCTGCTGGCCGGGCCGATGCCCTCGGTGGCGTACGCGGCGGGCCCCGGGCCGGACGTGGTGAGCACCGCGCCCCAGACGCCGCTGGGCAGCGTGACGAACCCCCAGGTGTTCCCGCACCCGCAGGAGCAGACCGCGGCCGGACGGGCCGTCACCGTGCCGACCGCCGTGACGCTGGTGACCGCGCCCAAGGTGGACCGGGGCGCGGTGGACGCCGTCCGCGAGGTGCTGACCGTCGCCGGGGCCACCGTGCTGACCCCCCAGGCCGACGGCGGCACCCCCGCCGCCGGCTCGCTGGTGGTGTACATCGGTGGGCCCGCCGAGGGCGCCGAGGGCGAGGCCGACCGGACGCTGCGCCAGCTCGCGGCCGCGGCCGGCGGCAAGGACGGCGGCGCGCCGTCCACCGCGGGCATGCCGCCCGGCGGCTACGTGCTGTCCGCCGGCCAGCTGCCCGCCCAGGGCGGCGGCACGTACGGCGCGGTGGTGCTCGCGGGCGCCGACCCGACCGGCACCTTCTACGCCGCGCAGAGCCTGCGCCAGCTGCTCGCCGCCGTACCCGCGGGTCAGGGCCAGGGGCCGGGCGCGGCCGGGCTCGGCCTGCCCGGCATCACCCTGCGGGACTGGCCCAGCGGCGCGCCGGTGCGCGGCACCGCGGAGGCCTTCTACGGCACCCCGTGGACCGCCCAGCAGCGGCTCGACCAGGTGGACTTCCTGGGCCGCTCCAAGCAGAACTTCTACCTCTACGCCCCGGGCGACGACCCGTTCCGGCTCAGCCGCTGGCGCGACGCCTACCCCGCCGACCAGCAGTCCGAGCTGCGCGAACTCGGCGACCGGGCCCGGCAGAACCACGTCACCCTCGGCTACGCGATCGACCCCGGGCAGTCCCTCTGCTTCAGTTCCGGCAAGGACGTCGACGCCCTGGTCGCCAAGCTGGACGGGCTGCGCAAGCTCGGCTTCACCGCGTTCCAGCTGCAGTTCCTGGACGTCAGCTACGACGAGTGGCACTGCGACGACGACCAGGACGAGTACGGCCGCGGCCCGGCCGCCGCCGCCAAGGCGCAGGCCGCGCTGGTCAAGAAGGTCCAGGACCGGCTGGTCGCCAGGAACCCGGGGCTGGCGCCGCTGTCGATCGTCCCCACCGAGTACCACAAGCAGGGCTCCACGCCCTACCGCAAGGCCCTGGCCGACGCGCTGCCCGGCGGCGTGCAGGTCGCCTGGAGCGGCGGCGGGGCGATCCCGGAGAAGATCACCGGCGCCCAGGCCTCCGACACCGGCAGCCTGTACGGGCACCCGCTGGTCACCATGGACAACTACCCGGTCAACGACGCCAGCCCGGACCGGCTCTTCCTCGGCGCCTACACCGGCCGCGAACCCGAGGTGGCGACCCGCTCCGCGGTGCTGCTGACCGGCGCCATGCAGCAGCCGGTGGCCTCCCGGATAGCCCTCGCCACGGCCGGCGACTTCGCCTGGAACCCGACCGGCTACAAGCCCGAGGACTCCTGGCAGGCGGCCGTGCGCTCGCTGGCCGGGCCGACCGGCGCCAACGCCACCCCCGCCGGCTCGGCCCTGGCCGCCGTCCAGGCGCTGGCCGGCAACAGCACCTCCTCCCCGCTGGCCAAGCAGGAGTCCGGCTACCTCCAGCCGCTGCTCGACCAGTTCTGGGCCAACGCCGAACCCACCTCCGGCGCCACCCCGGACCTCGCCAAGCTGATAGCGGCCGCGGGCCCGCTGCGGGACGCCTTCACCGCCATGGCCGGCGCCCGGCAGACCCTGGCCGGCACCGACGCCACCGCCCAGCTGGCCGCCGAGGCCGGCCCCTGGCTCGGCCCGCTGCGCGACTACGGGCTGGCCGGGCAGGCCGCCCTCGACATGCTGCTGGCCCAGCACGGCGGCGACGGCGCGGCGGCCTGGAAGGCCCGGGTGCAGCTCAACCGGCTGCGCGCACAGCTCGCCCAGGCCCCGGCGACCATCGGCGCGGGGGTGCTCGCGCCCTTCCTGGACCGGGCCGTGCGCGCCGCCGACAACTGGTCGGGCGTGGTCAGCGGCGGGGTCACCCCCACCACCAGCATGGGCACCGCACAGGACCACCTGCCCGCGCTGATGACCGACGGCCAGGCCGACACCTTCTACTGGAGCTCCGCTCCCCCGCAGCCCGGCGACTCCGTCGGCGTCGACCTCGGCGCCGGGCGGCCGATCAGCGGCGTCACCGTGCTGATGGGCGGCTGGGGCAACGGCTCCGACGCCCGCACCGCCGTGGACGACTACATCCGCGACGGCGTGCTGGAGTACAGCACCGGCGCGGGCGGCTGGCAGCAGCTCGCCGTGGTGAAGAACCAGAAGACGGTCAGCGCCCAGCTGCCGCCCGGCACCGTGGTGCGGGCCGTACGGCTGCGGGCCACCGCCGCCCAGAAGACCGCCGTCGCGGTGCGCGAGTTCACCGTCACCGCCCCCGACGAGTCCCCGGCCAGCGTCACCGGCGGCCCCGCCGCGCTGCCCGGCTCCTCGGCCGCCGCCGTCCTGGACGGCAACCCGGACACCGCGTACCGCGCCGCCAAGGCGCCCACCGCGCAGGACGAGCCGCTCACCGTCGAGCTCGGCGCGGCCCGCCCGCTGGACCGGCTGACCGTGCTCACCGACCCCACCGTGCACGCCAGCGCCACCGTCGCGGTGCGCCGCGCCGACGGCGGCTGGACGGACATCGGCGTCATCCAGCCCGGCTACAACGAGCTGCCGGCCGGCGGGCAGGTCGCCGACGCGTTCCGGATCACCTGGAAGCCCGGCGGCGACCCGCCGGTGGTCAACCAGGTCATCCCCTGGTACGCGGACATCCCGGCGGCCCGGCTGAGCCTCGCCGACCCGGCCCTGGACGTGGTCACCGGCGCGGCCGCGCCCGCCAGGACCCAGGCCACCGTGGAGGCCGGCCGCCCCGAGGGCACCACCGGCGAACTGCGGGTCGAGGTGCCGGCCGCCGCCAAGGGGCTCACCGTCACCCCGGCCGGGCCGGTCACCGTGCCGCGCGGCGGCCGGGTGGGCGTGCCGCTGCTGGTCACCGCCGTACCGGGCACGCCCTCCGGGACGTACCAGGTGCCGGTGTCCTACGTGGCGGGCGGCACCACCGTGAAGCAGGTGCTGCAGGTCCACGTGGTGCCGCCGACCGGCGGGCCGGACCTGGCGCCCGGCTCCCAGGCCTCCTCCTCGGGCGACGAGACCCCGAACTTCCCGGCCGCGGCGGTCGCCGACGGCGACCCGAAGACCCGCTGGTCCTCGCCGGCCAAGGACGACGCCTGGGTGCAGCTGGCGCTGCCGCAGGCCGTCCACCTGGGCGCGGCGACGCTGCACTGGCAGTCCGCGTACGCCTCCTCGTACAAGATCCAGGTCTCCTCGGACGGCAGCAGCTGGACGGACGCCGCGACGGTCGACAACGGCAAGGGCGGGGACGAGACGGTGCGCTTCGACGCCTCGAACGTCCGGTACGTACGGATGCAGGGCGTGGCGCGGGCCACCAAGTTCGGCTACTCGCTGTACGGGATCGAGCTCTACGCCGTCACGGCGCCGGCCGCTCCGCCGCAGCCGCCGACCCCGCCGGTGGCCCCGGCGGGCCAGCCGGGGACGCAGCCCGGCACGCAGCCCGGCACGCCGGCGGTGCCGCCCAAGCAGTGAACGCGGCGGGCCGCCGGGCTCCCCTTCGCGGGGGGCGCGGCGGCCCATGAGGCGCGTACCGACGGTGTGACGGGCGGGCCCTTGTGGTGCTGGGGTCAGGCGGAGAGCGGTTCGGGCTGCTCGCCGCGGCGGACGGGGGCGGGGTGGGCGACGTGCGCCCGGCCGATCGGGACGGAGTGGTTCGGCTCCGTATGGTCGTGGTGCTCGTACTCGCCCCACTGCGGGGCGCGCAGTTGGTCGCCGCCGCCGTACGGCTCCAGGTAGGGCCGCCAGCGCGGGTCCTTGATCCCGGTGCCGATGATCCGCCAGGCGAGGCCGCTGGGCGGTGCGGGCGGGCGTTTCATCCGCCAGCCGAGCTCGGTCAGGTGGCGGTCGGCCTTGGTGTGGTTGCAGCGGCGGCAGGCCGCCACCACGTTGTCCCACCGGTGCTGGCCGCCCCGACTGCGCGGGATGACGTGGTCGACGCTGGTTGCGGCGGCCCCGCAGTAGACGCAGCGGCCGTGGTCCCGGGCGAACAGCGCCCGGCGGGTGAGCGGGACGGGCCCGCAGAACGGGACCCGCACGAAGCGGGTCAGGCGGACGACGGACGGCGCCGGAAGGGCGCTGGTGGCGCTGTGCAGAGTGACTCCCGAGTCCTCCAGGCTGACCGCCTTGTGGTTGAGGACCAGGATGAGTGCGCGGCGCATCGATACGACGCCGAGTGGCTCGTAGGACGCGTTGAGGACCAGGACATGCGGCACGGATGCCTCCTTGGACGCCTGCGGCGCGTGGCTCGCGCCGGGACGAGCGGTTGGATCGCGCAACGAGTGCGTGATCTCCCCCAGTGTCGCCTTACGCCTTCGTACGGCGCCACCACTCCTGTGTAACGGACCTGACGTGAACTCCGGGTGTGGGCTCCGTCATACCCCGTAGTACCCGGTATGCCCTGGGGAAGGTCCACTTGCACCCCCGCGCCGCCGGGCCCGGCGCGGCGGACCGCCGGGGAGGTGCGGCTCAGCCGGTCGGAGCAGCCCCGGGGGCCGTACGGCGGGCGGGGGCGCGGCCGTTCGGGGGTGGTGGGACCGGTGGTGCGGGGGTGGTGGGGGGACGGTGCCGGGGCGGTGCGGGCCGCGCGGGCCGGGGAGCGCACCGGGGCGTTGACGGGGCGTCCGGGACGGGCCGCACGCCCACCGGTGTGTCCGGGCTGGTGTTCGGTGCCGGATAGGCTGGCCCGCACGGTCCGCGGGCCGCTCGTGCGGCGCGGGACCGGGTCACGCCCCCAGCAAGGAAGGTAGGTCCCGCACGTGTTCCGCTCCGGCGCCACCGGTCCGACCGACGCGTCCTCGACGCTCTCCACCCCGACGCCGGCCCCCTCCGCCACCACACCGCAACTGCCGGACCTGCGCATCCCCACCAGCGCGCAGGAGGTCACCGACACCACCAAGCAGGCGGCCAGCTGGTTCGACACCCACTGGCAGAGCTGGCTGGCCGGCGGCCTCCGGATCGTCCTCATCATCGTGCTGGCCCTGGTGCTGCGGGCCGTGGTGAACAAACTGGTCACCCAGCTGATAGCGCGGATGACGCGCAGCCACGACCAGCACCGGGAGGAGAGCCGGTTCGGCGGGCTGCTGGCCAACCACGGGGTGGTCAACCCGGAGCGGCGGCAGCAGCGCTCGGAGGCGATCGGCTCGGTGCTGCGCAGCCTGGCCTCCTTCACCATCCTGGGCACGGCCGCGCTGATGGTGCTCTCCGCGCTCGGGATGAACCTGGCGCCGCTGCTGGCGAGCGCCGGTGTGGCCGGTGTGGCGATCGGTTTCGGCGCCCGCAACCTGGTCACGGACTTCCTCTCCGGGGTCTTCATGATCATGGAGGACCAGTACGGCGTCGGCGACGAGATCGACACCGGGGTGGCCACCGGCACCGTGCTGGAGGTCGGCCTGCGGGTCACCAAGCTGCGCGGGGCCAACGGCGAGATCTGGTACATCCGCAACGGCGAGGTGAAGCGGATCGCCAACATGAGCCAGGGCTGGGCGACCGCCTCGGTGGACGTGCAGGTCGGGTACAAGGAGGACCTCCAGCGGGTCGAGGACCTCATCCAGGAGACCGCCGAGGCGCTGTCCAAGGAGGCGCCGTACGACGAACTGGTCTGGGCGCCGGTCTCGATCCTCGGCGTGGAGTCGGTGGCGGCCGACTCGGTGGTGGTCCGGATCGAGGCCCGCACGGCCCCGGGCAAGGCCCCCCTGATCTCCCGGGCACTGCGCCAGCGCCTCAAGACGACCTTCGACCTGGCCGGGATCAAGGTCAAGGAGGAGGCCGCCGCCGTCGCCACCGGCGTCTCGATCACCGCGGCGGAGCCCTCCCCGCCCTCCGCCCTCTCCGACCCCACCTCCCCCCGCTACCGCGCCACCGAGCCCATCCCCCAGCCGAAGCCCCCGACGGACGACCCGACGCTCACCAAGCCGTAACGGTTCGGCGGTACACAGAGCCCCGCTCCCCACCACGATGGGGGCGGGGCTCTCCGCTTCCCCGCGGGGCGGGAGGTCACGGGTCTACGGGCAGGGCACGCCGTGCTCCAGATAGACGGTCGCGGACCGCGCCCTCGCCGTGCACGCGGCATGGACGCGGCGGGCGAGGCGCGGGATGTGGACTTCGTCGAGCTGGTCGGTGGCGTGGAAGGCGTACTCGCCGATCTCCACCTGGTCGACGGTGATGCTGTCGAGCTCGTCGGCGGAGAGGACGCCACCGTCGAAGACGAAGAGGAGCTTGTCGCCCTCGGTGGAGTGGGGTGCCCAGTCGGCGACGAGCAGGCGACCGATCGGCGGGGTGATGCCGAGTTCTTCCTTGACCTCGCGGGCCGCGCCCTCGCTCGGGGTCTCACCGGCGTGCAGGTAACCGCCCGGGATCTCCCAGCCCGGCTTGTAGGTCGGCTTCACGAGGAGGACGCGGTCGTCCTCGTCGAAGAAGAGCACGCCGGCGGCGGTACGGGGCTGGGCCACGACCTCGGGGGCCTGGGAGTCGCTCATGACGACGACTGTAGCCACCCAACCGCATCACGCGACGATCTGGAAGCGCTGCGCGACGCCTGCCGGCAAGTAGCCGGGTTTGCCGCGCTGTTGGCGGCCCAGTTGGTCACCAGGTGCCGGGGAGGGTGAAGTGGTAGCGGACTTTGCTCGGGGGCCGTTCCTCAGCGCCCTGGCGGGTGGCGGGAAGGGGCTTGGGATCGACCGAGTACGTTCCCTACTTGGGGGCCGGCGGGAGGTTAGGGAGCGTGCGCGGAGCCTGATCGCGCGCGCGGAACCCGAAGCTGATGAGGGTGACGCTCTCTCCGGCACTGAGCGGCGTTCGGCCATGAGGAGTGAGCGCGCCGTCGAACACGACGCAGTCACCTGCGGCGAGATCGCACTCGAGGTAGCCGTCGGCCTTGATGAACACGGTAGTGCTGACCTTGGACCGGCCGGTGGGGCGCTCGTGCTTGAGGCAGAGGATCAGGTTGGCCTCACCGAAGCCGGACTCGTCCACGTGGAAGTCGAGGAACTGCTCTTCCTCCAGGTAGGCGATGTAGACGGCGGCGTGCGGCTGCGCGACCTCCAGACCGGTGGACCGTGCCACGACTGCGGCGAGATCGATCTGTGTGGCGAAGCGGGTCGCGGCGTCACCGACGGCCGCGTTCCACTTGCCGTTGTGGAGGTATCCGTCAGCCGCGACAGCCTTCTCGGCCTCCTCCGCCATGGCGGCGATCAGCTCGGCGGGGAACGACTGATCCCGCAGGTGGCACGGGTGCACGCGCTGCTGTGCGGTGAGCCCACGCACAGCGTCCCGGAGGTCGGGGAAGTCCTCTGCCCACCGGGCCGGCGTCCGGGCCGTGGTACGGGACTGGAGCCATGAGGTCCACTGACCGCTCCACTCGCGCGGCACCGCACCGCCTGCCGCCGATGCGTCGGGCCGGCCGATCAACAGCTCGACCCGGTCGAGTGCGGCCTGCGTGGACTCGATCAGCCCGGCGTCCTCCTTGGCGATCCGCAGCCGCAGCGCTTCTTGGAGACGGGCCTGGGCGCCCATGAGGTCGCCGCGCTCCATGAGGTGCTTGCCGGTGTGCTGGAGGGCGAAGTCAACGAGCTCCGGGTGCCGGCTTCGCGCGGTGTTCAGGGCGCTGAGGTAGAGCGCGTCCGCAGTCTGCACGTCACCGGCGTAACGGTGCGCGTCGCCGAGGTTGAGCCCGGTGGCGACGACGGCCCGGGTGTTGCCGATCGCTGCGGCCAGGTCGATCGACTGCCGGAGGAACGCGCGGGCCTCCTCGTGGTGGCCCAGGCACATCCGGCCGATGCCGATCCACCTGGTCAGGACCCTCGCACGCCCGGGGTCGTCCTCCTCGGGCAAGGCCCGTAGCTCCGCATGGAGTTGATCGACGGCGGTGGTCAGCTCGTTCCGGTCGGTGGGGACCATCCGCAGGTTGTCGTCCTGGTCGATGAGGTGCTGGAGCACAAGACTTCCCTCGTTCGGTTCTGCTCGGTGTGGTACTACAACTGATCGGTCTGGTGGCGCAGGTCGGCCAGCAGCTCCACCCCGTGCGAGGAGAAGTGCTCCCGCAGGAGTTCGAGTTCGCGCATGAGGTAGCGGACGGCCGGCAGGCCCTCGTCGTAGGCGCTCTGAAAGCTCGCCCGCTCGGTGGGCGTCAGGTCGTCGCGGCGCAGTTCGGTCCGGCGGAACCGCAGCAGCTGGTTGTACACGCAGGTCGCGTGGAAGGCCCTGTCGATCTCCCAGTACTGGTTGCGGCCCTCTCCCTGCCCGGCCCGCCACTTGATCTCGATCTTGGGAGAGGTCTTGGACGAGTACCCGTCGGCGAACACCCGGCGCTGGAGGACGTGGAAGCTGATCGACTGGTGCACGCCTTCGTGCAGCAGGTTCTCCGCCAAGAAGTGGGGGGACGGCTGCCCGCTGACCGTGTTCGGCGGAATGTGGCGGCATGCTTTGTCGGAGAACGTGATGATGTACGGGAGCGCCGGGTCGCTGGAGCTAGTCAGCGAGGAGGTGCGGACGCCGGGCTTGAGGCCCACCCACAGCAGCCCTCGGACGAACTCGCGCACGCGGGCGAAGCCTTCGGGGTGGATCAGAGACAGGTGGTCCAGGGCCTGGGTCAGCACCGCGCGACGCTCGTCGGTGTGTTGGACGATCCCGTAGTCCGCCAGGTTGATCTCGTCGGCGATCTCTTCGGGCAGCTCGGCGTCGAACCAGTCGAAGGTCACTCCGGCCACGGTCACGGGTTCGCTGCGCAGCGAGCGGGCGTGTTCCGCGTAAGGGGTGCCCGACCTCACCAGGCGCTCCATCAGGGCGAACGGAAGGGCCAATTCGGCCCCCTCCTCGCGGAGCCGGGTCAGCACCGGATCCTTCCGGTCGAGGTCGAAGAAGGAGCCGGCGGGGACGCGGGTGGCGATAGCGGTCTTCACTGCGGACTCTCCTTGATTGGGGATGTGTGTGCGACGCCGGGCGGCGGGTCGGCGCGGATGATCACCCACGCCGACCCACCCATGCCGTCAACCGACCGGCATCAGTTCGGAACTGCGATCAGGCCTCAGTACCCACCGGGGCGAAGTCGCCGTCCGGGACCGAGTGGTCCAGTCGGCGGGTCAGGGACTCGACCTCCGTCTCCGTGACGAAGCTTCCGCCCTCACTCTTCGGCTTGTCACCGTTGTGGTCGCCCGACCCGCTGCTGGTGCCGTTCTTGTCGTGCATGCCGTGCACTCCTTCCGTATCGCCCGCTGAGAAGCGCAGGGGTGGTGGGCTTTCGAAGGTCGCCGTGCGCAACCGGCAATCCCCGAAGCGCAACCAACTCTGCACATCAGCGAGTAGTCGCTCCGTCACTCCGACGGGCAGGGACAAGTTGACCGCCACGGCGAGATCAACGGCTGCTGACCGACGGACTTTTCGACGGACTTTTTCGCTGGTGGACCTCTGCACGGTCAGCGACCCGCGAGCTACCGTCTGCCATGTGGAGACACAATTCACCTGCCTGTGTACAGAGTTCGGCTGGAGTAGCCCGGCCCGGTTCAGACGGGTGTACGCCGCGACAGCACGCAAGCTCGGAGAGGACGAAGAGGTGAGCAGCCGCCAGTACCACCGCTGGCGACAGCCGCTACCGCCATGCCCTCATCCGGCACGCCAGCGGGTTCTCGAAGCGATGTTGGGTATCCCGTTGGAGCAGGCGGGATTCACTGTGCCGCCACACCGTCGATCAGGAACACCACCCACGCCACGAGAAGAGTCAGAAGACGTGAACCGCCGATCCTTCATCGCCCTGGCCGGCGGTGCCGCCGTGTCCGCCAAGCTGACGCCGCCGCGAATCGGGGCCGAGACCGTCATGGACCTTCGCGCCGGGCTCGCCTCCTTGTACGGGCTGGACGACCGGTTTGGCGGCGCGACAGTCGGCCCCCTCGCCCGAGCCCACCTCGCTCGGGTCGAACGGCTGATCGCCACCAGGAGCTACCCGGGTGCGATCGGCCGTCAGCTCCGACTGATAGCCGGGGAGACTGCGGAACACGTGGCGTGGCTGGCCTTCGACGCCGGCGACAACACCCGGGCCCGGACGCATTGGGAACACGCACTCACCCGAGCCGAGGAGTTGCAGGACAACTCACTCGCCGTGGTTGTGATGGCGTCCATGGCCCTGATGAGTCTTCGAGAGCGCGATCCTGCTGCCGCGCTCGACCTCGCTCGCGGAGCGCAGACGAAGGCCGCGTCGTGGGCGCCTCCCTCATTGATGTCCATCCTGATGACCCGGGAGGCCCGCGCGCTCGCCATGTCGGGCGACCCTGTCAGGGCCCGATCCACTTTGGCGCAGGCGACTCGCACCTTCGAGCAAGAACGCAACGAGCGGCCGGTACCCGACTGGGCGGTGTTCCACGGGCCGGCGGAGTTGGCGCTGGCGCAGGCATCCCTCTTCACGGAGGCGGGGCACCACAAGGCAGCCGTGGACTGGCTGCGGCGCTCGCTCCAGCACCAGGAGACGACCTACGCGCGGAACGAGGCACTGGTTCGGTTCAGCCTCGCCGGGGCGCTCGCACGAGCAGGTGAGGCCGAGGAGTCGGCCCACGAACTCACCTCGGGGGCCGTCCTGCTGACCGAGGTGTCGTCAGGCCGGGCCCGTACATCGATGGAGGAGGCGCACTCCCACCTGAAGCTCCTGAATCCCTCCCTGGCTGCTGCCAGCACCGCCCACCTGATCGCCTAGAAGGAGAACCGTGCAGACACCCGCCTTCGAGACCTTTACGGATCCGGATGCCGCTGCCCGAGTGCTGGACGAGATAGCGCCGCTGTACGAGCAGGTGTTCGCAGAGCCGCCCTACTTCGAGGGGCCCCGCGACCTGGCCGGGTTCCTGGAGGGCTACGAGGCCTTCCGGGCCATGCCCGGCTTCCGACTGGTGCTGGCGCGCTCGGGTGCTGCGTTGGTCGGATTCGCTTTCGGCGTCCTGCTCCAGCCGGACAGCGGTTGGTGGAACGGCCTCGGCTTGGACAAGGGCTTCACCCGCGAGGACGGACACCGAACGTTCGTGATCCGGGAAATCGCCGTGGCTCCGGGGCAGCGCCGTCGGGGGCTGGGCCGGGAACTGCACTCAGCGGTACTCGAAGGAGCCCGGGTGGAGCGTGTGACGCTTGCGGTCCGGCCCGAAGCACAGGCGGCGATGAAGATGTACGAAGCCCTCGGCTATAGGGACCTGGGCGACAAGCCCCCGGCCTGGGAAGGGGCCCCGGTGTACCGCTACATGGTCCGATGACCCGCTACTCGGCTCCGGACGGATGCGTCCGGAGCCGAATCACCCTGTCAAATGGTCGAACTCTCCTGCCCTGACACCGCGCAGGAAGGCGCGGAGCTTGCCGGGCGTTGTGGTGATGATGACGTCGGGGTCATCGCTCTCACGGAGCTTGATGCTGCGGTCAGGGCCTTCGGCAAGGTTGATGCAGTTGACCGACTCGGAACTGTGGCTGGACTTCTGCCAGTTGAGAGCTGTCACGGCGCTTCCTCTCAGATGTCCTTCTCGATTCGGGCAATGAGATCACGCGACTTCGCAGGACTGAGGGCACAGGCCTCCATGAGGTCCGCGGGCCCGCCCTTCTCATCCGTTCCCGGTTCGCCCTGCATCGCACCCCGTTCCGCCGCGATCACGATCGCGGCGGAACGGCGAAGGAACTTTGATTGACCCACAGCATTCCCATCTCCTGCGCAGGAAGTCGGTCTGGCCGACTTCCTGCGCAGGGGCGTGGCGATGGCGTCGCCGCTTCGGCCATGCCGCAGTAGCTGGATTTGCTTTTTGCTGCCCGCCTCAGCAC
>NZ_JBHZCY010000120.1:0-28680 GCF_042786665.1 Kitasatospora sp. NPDC059146
CGGAACAAGATCCCGTTGATCACCCTGCGGTGGTCGTTCCAGCGCCCGCCCCGCCGACCGCTTCCCGGCAGATGCGGTGCCAGCCGGCCCCATTCCTCGTTCGTCAGATCACCCCGCCCCATGCCGGGCACAACGAGCCCGGCATGGAGAAGTCACATGATCCGCCGGACAGGCTCTAGCGGCGGCGCGGCCTGCCGGAGCGGGTGCCGTTCTGGGGGCGGGGGCCGCTGCGGGGCTTGCGGTGGCCGGGGGTCGCGCCCGTCGGGGCGGTGGCGGGCCAGTGGGTGGGGCGGGTGAGGGCGGCCGGGAGGCGGGTGGTGGCGTCGCCGCGGGCGGCGTTGAGCTGGGCCTGGGTGAGGAAGAGGGCGGTGCTGAGGTCGGCGCCGGCGAGGTCGGCGTCGCGGAGGTCGGCGCCGATGAGGTCGGCGAGGCGCAGGTCGGCGCCGGAGAGGTCGGCGGCGACCAGGAGGGCGCCGCGCAGGTTGGCGCCCTGGAGGTCGGCGCCGCGCAGGCGGGCACCGAAGAGGTCGGCGCCGCGGTGCTCACGGCGGCGGGGGACGGCGGCGCGGACGAGTTCGCCGGCCCGCAGCAGGAGCTCGCTGATCCGGCCGCGGTGGGCCGCGACGTCGACGGCGAGGAGTTCCTCGGGGGTGCCGGAGGCGAGGCGGTCGGTCTCCTCCAGGGCCTGCCGCAGTTCGGCGTGGACGGGCCGGGCGGGGGCGAAGGTGAGCGCCTCGGTGAGGTACCAGAGCAGTTCGTGGAGCTGCCGGACGATCGGGAAGACGTCGAACATCGGCTTGGCGGTGGCGGGTTCCTCCCGCCAGCTGACCCCGCCGAAGGTGACCTGGGAGACCCGCTGGCCGGCGCCGAAGCAGTCGTAGACGGTGCAGCCCTGGAAGCCGCTGTCGCGGAGGCGGGCGTGGATCCCGCAGCTGAAGTCCGTCTGCAGGTTGCGGCAGGGGGTGCCGGCAGCCTTGTTCACCGCGAAGTCGGCGGTGGCCGCGAAGGGCAGGGCGACGCAGCACAGTCCGAAGCAGCTGCCGCAGTCGGAGCGGAGCGGGGTCGGCGCGGCCGCCGTGGGGTCCTGCGGCGGCTCGGTCTCGCTCACGTCCGGGGTCCTTCCAGCTGCTGGGCGCCGGCGGGAGCCGGCACGTCGAACCCGTCAAGATTACTGGGCAGGCCGCCCTCCGCTTGAGTAAGTTATGCAGGCAAGCAGAGACCATTACATGCGGGGGGATCCGAACGATGCCGCACACGATGCCGCACATGACGCCGGAGTCGACCGTCACCGAGCTGGTCCGGATGTGGATCAGCGGCTGGACAGTCTCCCGGGGCGCCGCCGACCCGGTGGAGCGGCCCTGGGGCTGGAGCATCGACGTCGGTGCGCCGGACCGGGAGGTGGGGCGGTACGTGCTGCCCGAGCCGACCGAGCAGGCCGTCCGCGCGCTCGCCGGGGCGACCACCGCGCCGACCACCTGGCTCAAGCTGTTCGCCGAGGACGGGACGGTACGGCCCTGGCTGGGCCCGCAGTGGCGGCTGGACCAGCCCGGCTTCCTGATGACCACCGCGCTCACCCCCGAGCGGGCGCAGCCGCCGACCGGCTACACCCTGACCACCTGGACCAGGGGCGGCGTGCTGCGCGCCCTGGTGCGCAGCACGGACGGGCACCTCGCCGCCCGCGGCCAGGTGGGCCTGGCCGGCCCGGTCGCCGTACCGGACCAGATCGGCACCGCCCCCGAGCACCGCCGCCGGGGCCTGGGCTCGGTGGTGATGCGGGCCCTGCTGTCCGGCGCGTACGAGGCGGGCGCCCGCACCGGCGTCCTGGTCGGCACGGCGGACGGCCAGGGGCTCTACCGGGCCCTCGGCTGGACCACCCGCGCCCCGATGGCGAGCCTGGTCCTGGAGGCGGAGAAGCCCGAGCGGAGCTGGGTCGAATAGCCGGGGTCAGGGCCCTACGGGAACGGCAGCAGCTCCGGCCGCTTCGGCGGCCGGCCGTCGCCGGAGGAGCGGCCGGTGAGGCGGCGGCCGATCCAGGGGCCGAGGTGGGTGCCCAGCCAGCGGGCGTCGGAGCGCAGCCGTTCGGCGCGGCCGGGCGGGGCGACGGCGGGCAGCGGGGCGCGCCAGTCGAAGGCGGCCGGGCGGCCGAGGGCCTCCAGGACGCCTTCGGCGACCCGGCGGTGGCCTTCGGGCGAGAGGTGCAGCCGGTCCTCGGCCCAGAGCCGGCGGTCGTCGAAGCAGGGCGCGGAGAACAGGTCGACGACGGCGTAGCCGTCCTGCCGCCCGAGCTCCTGGACGAAGGCCTTCATCCGCAGGATGGCGGGCAGCAGCCGGGCGCCGCCGGCCATCCTGCGGCTGGGGTCGGTACTGGTGAACAGGACGACGGTGGCGCCGGTGGCGCGCAGTTCGGCGGCGCAGCGGCCGAGCAGCCGCTCGACCCGGTCGATGTCGCAGCCGGGGCGCAGCACGTCGTTGAGGCCGCCGGCCAGGGTGACGAGGTCGGCACCCATCCCGGCGGCGGCGGGGAGCTGTTCGTCGTGGATCTGGCCGATGAGCTTGCCGCGGACGGCGAGGTTGGCGTACCGGAAGCCGTCGGATCCACCCTCGGACCCGCCCTCGGACCCACTCTCGGCGGCGAGCGCGGAGGCGACCCGGTCGGCCCAGCCGCGGTAGTGGCCGTCGGGATGGAGGTCGTCGCACATGCCCTCGGTGAAGGAGTCCCCGACGGCGACGTAGCTGGCGTAACTGCGGCTGATGGTGGGCACGGGCTGCTTCCGCTCTCCTGAGTTGGCTCCGCGATCCGACGATCGTACGTGTGCACTTGCCAACCAGTGTCGCGGGGGCCCGGCCGCTCATTCGGCGTCCAGTGTTCGTTTATCGCCCTGCGCCATCCTGGGGCCACGGGGCGGCGGCCGGCGACGGGGGCCTTGCCGCCGCCCCGCTCAGCCCCCGCCCAGCGCCCGCCCAGCCTCCGCCCGGCGCCCGTTCAGCCCCCGACGGCCGCCGCGACACCCGCACCCGCACCCGGAGCCGTGAACCAGTGCTCCCGCACCGCGTCGGTGGGCCGCTGGTCGCCGAGGGCGCCGAGCCCCCACTCCCCCAGGGCCTCGATCACCGGTCGCAGTTCGCGCCCCCGGTCGGTCAGCTCGTACACCGTGGCGTTGGCCGGCCGTTCCAGCCGCCGCCGTTCCGCGAGCCCCTCGCCCTCCAGCTGCTTGAGCCGGGCGGCCAGGATGTCGGTGGAGACCCCGGGCAGGTCGGCGTGCAGGTCGGTGTAGCGGCGCGGGCCGCGCAGGAGTTCACGGACGATCAGGAGGCTCCAGCGCTCCCCCACCGCGTCCAGGGCGCGGGCGACGGCGCAGTACTGGTCGTAGCTTCGGCGTGACATGTGGATCAGCATAGCCAAAAGGTTGGACTTTCCAAGTGCCTACTTGGTAGAACAAAGCGGTAGCAGCGGAGCGGTGGTGACGGTCGGGAGGCCGCAGATGGAGTTTCGGCAGTCGAGCAAGCTGAACGACGTGTGCTACGAGATCCGGGGTCCGGTGGTCGACCAGGCCAACGCCCTGGAGGAGGCCGGGCACAGCGTGCTGCGGCTGAACACCGGCAACCCGGCGCCGTTCGGCTTCGAGGCGCCCGAGGAGATCATCCAGGACATCATCCGCAACCTGCCCTCGGCGCACGGCTACAGCGACTCGCGCGGCATCCTGCCGGCCCGCCGCGCCGTGGTGCAGTACTACCAGCAGCGCGGGGTCCAGGGCGTCGGCGTCAACGACGTCTACCTCGGCAACGGCGTCTCCGAGCTGATCCAGATGGCGGTCACCGCCCTGGTGGACGACGGCGACGAGGTGCTCGTCCCGATGCCGGACTACCCGCTGTGGACGGCCTCCGTCCGGCTGGCCGGCGGCAAGGCCGTGCACTACCTGTGCGACGAGGAGGCCGAGTGGTACCCGGACCTCGACGACATCGCCGCCAAGATCACCGCCCGCACCAAGGCGATCGTCGTCATCAACCCCAACAACCCGACCGGCGCGGTCTACCCGAAGGAGCTGCTGGAGGGGATCCTCGACCTGGCCCGCCGCCACCAGCTGATGGTGCTGGCCGACGAGATCTACGACAAGATCCTCTACGACGGCACCGAGCACCACTGCCTGGCCGCGCTCGCCGAGGACGTGCTCACCCTCACCTTCAACGGCCTCTCCAAGGCCTACCGGGTGGCCGGCTTCCGCAGCGGCTGGCTGGTCGTCTCCGGCCCCAAGCAGCACGCCACCGACTACCTGGAGGGCCTGACCATGCTCTCCGGCATGCGGCTGTGCCCCAACGTGCCCGCGCAGTACGCCGTCCAGGCCGCGCTCGGCGGCCACCAGTCGATCAACGACCTGGTCCTGCCGAGCGGCCGGCTCACCGAGCAGCGCGACATCGCGGTCAAGGCGCTCAACGAGATCCCCGGGGTCAGCTGCGTCAAGCCCAAGGGCGCGCTGTACGCCTTCGCCAAGCTCGACCCGGCGGTGCACCGGATCGTCGACGACGAGCGCTTCGTGCTGGACCTGCTGCTGCGCGAGAAGATCCACGTCGTCCAGGGCACCGGCTTCAACTGGCCCCGCCCGGACCACTTCCGCTTCGTCACCCTGCCGCGCGCCGACGACCTGGAGACGGCGATCAACCGGATCGGGCGCTTCCTGGCCACGTACCGGCAGGTCTGAGCCCGTACGCTCACGGACCATGACCGTTCTGCGCTCCGTCGTCCTGTTCGCCCTCGCGGCCGTCGCCGAGATCGGCGGCTGCTGGCTGGTCTGGCAGAGCGTGCGGGAGCAACGGCCGTGGTGGCTGGCCGGGTTGGGCGTGGTGGCGCTGGGCGTGTACGGCTTCGTGGCGGCGCGGCAGCCGGACGCCGAGTTCGGCCGGGTGCTGGCCGCCTACGGCGGGGTGTTCGTGGCCGGCTCGCTGCTGTGGGGCATGGCCGTGGACGGCTTCCGGCCGACCCGCTACGACGTGCTGGGCGCGCTGATCTGCCTGGCCGGGGTCGGCGTGATCATGTACGGGCCCCGGCGCTGAGGGCTTCGCTCCTCGACGCCGGGGCCCGGCAGGGGGGTTCGGGGACTACCAGCCCCAGCCGCCGCCCTGGCCGTCGTCGTCGCTGTTGGAGTCCCAGCCCTCGCCGACCTTGCGCAGGATCGTGTAGTGGTCGATCTGGGTGCCGTTCTCGGCCAGCGCGGTGACCTTCATGGACGACTTCTGGCCCAGGTGGGCCGGGGTGACGTCGACCTTGATGAAGGAGTAGCCGGTGTAGCGGACCCGCGACCACTGGATGGTCTCGGGGGTCTTCACCCGGCCCTTGCTCCAGTAGTAGCTCTGCACCTCGTCCTGGTGGTTCTCGTGGCCCTCGTAGGTGTCCGGGGTCGCGAAGTTGTACAGGCTGCGGCCGGCCGCGCCCGCGGTCACGTAGACCACGCCGTCCTTGACCGGCTCGATGGTGGCGCCGCTCGGCACCTGCTTCGAGACCTTGTTGCCGAGGATGGCGTCGGTGCGCTCGTAGATGTGGTTGTGGCCGTTGATGACCAGGTCCACCCGGTACTTCTCGAACAGCGGCACCCAGGCCTCGCGGACGCCGCCCTCGGAGGCGTGGGCGACGGTGGTGGAGAAGGCGCAGTGGTGGAAGAAGACCACGACGAAGTCGACGGTCTCGTCGTTGCGCAGGTCCTTGAGGGTGCGCTCCAGCCACTTGGTCTGCTTGTTCGCCGAGATGCCCAGGTTGGCCGGGATCTCGTAGGAGACGTCGTTGGCGTCCAGCGAGATGACGCCGACGTTCTTGTACCGGAAGGTGTAGACGCCGGGGACCTGGCGCGGGTCCGGGCCGTTGTCCGGCAGGAAGAAGCGGGCGTTCTCGCCGCCGTAGCCGTTCGGCGAGTACCAGGCCTCGATGTCGTGGTTGCCGTAGGCGACCATCCACGGGATGTCGGCGGCGACGGTCTCGGTCTGGACCAGGAAGTCGTCCCAGGTCTTGGCGTTGAAGACGGACTTGTCCGGGTCGGTGCCGGAACCGGCCGGGTCGGCGTAGCAGATGTCGCCGGCGTGCAGGTGGAAGGCCGGCTTCTGGGCCTTGATGATGTTGTCGTTGCCGGCCGCGTGGGCGCTGACGCCCTGGTCGCCGAAGGCGGTGAAGGTGAACGGCTCGTACACCTTGCCCCAGCGGTGGTCGCGGGAGGGCGCGGTGCGGAAGGTGTGCAGGGTGGAGATCTGCTGCTGCGAGGCCGGGTCGAAGCCCTCGTGGCCGACGCCGTAGTAGTAGGTGGTGTCGGGCTGGAGGTCCTCCAGCGCCACGTGCAGGTAGTACTGGTCCACCGGCTTGCCGGTCGGGGTCAGCGCCGGGGTGTGCAGCGCGCGGACCTCGGCCTGGATCTTGTGGCTCAGCTCCCACGGGTGCTTGCCGAAGCGCAGGAACGGCTTCCTGACCGGCGCCGGGACCTGCCAGGAGATGCGGAACTGGGTGTCCGGCTCGGCGCCGAACTGGAGGTGACGCCCGACCGGCGCGACCAGCGCACCGTCGATGCCGGCCGTCGTGGCACCCGTCAGGAGCTGGGGGCTCGCCGGGGCGGCGAAGGCCGGCGCGCTGCCCAGGGCACCGCCGACGGCGACCGCGCCCACGGTGACGGCACCGGCGCGCAGCATCCGGCGGCGGGAGAAACGGGCCCGCAGGTACTCGTGCTGCTCGGCCATGCTCATGCGGTCGGCAAGCTTGGCCGGCACGCCCATGTTGGGGATATCCATGCGCGGGACTCTGTCAGCGGCGCGTTGACCGCGCACGGACTTCCGGTGAACGGGGGTCAGCGCATCGGCCACTCGAACACCAACGTTCGACCATGGTTAGGTAAAGAGCATGTCCACATCGAAGTGATGTCGGATCATCGGCCCCGGCCGGGCGGGTGGTTCGGGGGACGGCGGCCCAGGACGGTGGCTCAGGAGGACGGCTCAGGACGGCGGCTCAGGAGGACGGTTCGTCCCAGAGGTTCGCCGACCGGTTGCCGGTGCCGTCGCAGGTGCGGCAGATCTCGTCCCGGTACGCCTGCTTGGCGCCGGTCGCGTCCACCCGGTAGCGCACGTACACCCCGGTGCCGTCGCAGAGGAAGCAGTTGCCGCCCCCGCCGCCCACCTCGGTGGTGCCGGTGCCCTGGCAGGTACGGCAGTTGAGGCCGGCGGTCCGGCCGGTGCCCGCGCAGATGCGGCAGACCGTCGTCATCGTCTTCCTCCCGTTGCGCGGAACGGCTCGACGCCACCGGTCATGGTAGTGGGCCGACCCCGGAGCCGTGCCGGGACGTCGATCTGACGGTCCGTCAGCACCTCGCGGTCCCCGCGGTCACTCCGGCAGGCCCTCGCGGACCCGACGGGAGACCGAGATCAGCTGGAGGTCGAGCAGCCCGGGCGGCTCGGCGACGCCGGGGCCGCCCGCCCGCACCCAGGCGGCGATGTCGTCGATCATCTCGTCCATCAGCACGAAGCCGAACCAGACCGGACGCGCCCCCGCCGCCCGCCCCTCGCTGGACGGGCCGACCACCACCACGTTGGACTGGGAGCAGACGTCCAGGCACTTCGACCCCCGGACCCGGCCCGCCGAGCCGACCGCCGTCCGCAGCCGCTCGAACTGGCCCGCGTGGTCCACCTCGGGGTGCTTGGTCAGGCTGCCGCAGCAGCAGTCGCGGCAGACGGTGACGGTCACCGGGGCACCGGTGCCCCGCTTGCCGTCGCGGTCGCGGTCACGGTCGCGCTCTCGGCGGCTCATCCCCGCTGATCCCCCTCCTGGTCGGCGGCCCGGTTCGACGGCACGCTCTGCACCGGAACTGTACCTGTCAGCCCACCGGGCATCGAGACCGCCCGGGGCCCCGGGAGACCCGGAACACGCACCAGGTGAACCGAATTCCCTTCCCGCACGTATCGGCGGCAATTCCGAAACGCGGTGGAGCGGAATTCGAAATGGCACCCGGTGTCATCTGACGGGATTTCCGGAAATTCCGCCGTCACCTATGGACGGCCGCGAAACCTGGAAGTAACTTACCTGCGAGTAGTACGAGTAGTAGCTGTGGCCCGGCTCAGCACGACCCCCCACCCGTCGTTTCTCTCCCCCAGGAGGAACCGTGCTCCGCCCTGCCCGGAATTCCCGGCGACTCCGCAATTCCAGCGCCCTCGCGGCCGTCGCCGTCGGCGCCGCCCTCGCGCTCACCTCCACCGCCGCCCAGGCGGCCACCCCCGCGCCGAAGCACTACGTGGCCCTCGGCGACTCCTACGCCGCCGGCGCCGGCGTCCCCGGCCAGTCGGCCGGCCTGTGCCTGCGCTCCGACCACAACTACGGCCACCTGGTCGCCGCCTCGCTCAAGGCGGGCGCGTACACCGACGTCACCTGCGCGGCCGCCAAGGTCAAGGCCATGACGCAGCCCCAGTACGACGCCTTCATCCGGGTCAACGACCCGCAGCTGGACTCGGTGACCGCCGACACCGACCTGGTCACCCTCGGGATCGGCGGCAACGACCTCGCCGCCAGCGACCTCGGCCTCGGCGAACTCGTCGCCACCTGCATCGCCGGCGCGGTCGTCAACCCGCTCGGCACGCCCTGCAAGGACGTCTACCACCACGGCTACTTCGACTGGCGGACGTGGTCCTGGCAGTACGGCGACGACGACCTGGCCGAGCGGATCACCGGCACCATCGCCCCCCAGATCGCCACCACCCTCCGGCAGATCCACGCCAAGGCCCCCAAGGCCCGGGTACTGCTGGTCGGTTACCCGTCCGTGCTGCCCGCCGACGGCTCGACCTGCGTCCTGCGCCAGCCGGTGACCCCCGGCGACGTGGAGTACATGCACGGCGTGCTCGACAAGCTGAACGCCGCCCTCAAGTCCACCGCGGCCGCCAACGGCGCGACGTACGTGGACACCGCGACGCCGACCCGCGGGCACGACGTCTGCTCGGACGACCGCTGGATCGAGGGCGCCCTGCCCGGCTCGCCCGCCGTACCGTTCCACCCCAACGCGACCGGCGAGAAGGTGATGGCGGACGCGGTGCTCGCCGCGCTCAAGTAGTCCGCCCGTCCGTCGTGGAGAGCCACGAGGGGCCGGTGACCAGGGTCTGGTCACCGGCCCCTCGGGCCGTCCTCGGGCCGTCCTCGGGCCGTCCTCGGCCCGTCTGCGGGCGGCGCGCTACTCGGCGTCGGCCGCGGAGCCCGCCGCCAGCCCCGCCGACCACTTCTCCTCGACCCGGCCGAACTTCCAGAACGCGATCGCCCCGGCCCAGGTCAGCACGAACAGGCCGACGATCGCGTAGCCGACGAAGTTGAGGTCCAGCCCGCCGATCCAGGCGATCGGCCCGCTGGTGATGTCCAGCTTCTCGCCGAGCAGGCCGATCAGCTCGACCAGGCCGATGACCAGCGCGACCAGCACCGACAGGCCGGTGACCGTCAGGTTGTAGTAGATCTTGCGGACCGGCTTGGAGAACGCCCACTCGTAGGCGAAGTTCATGAACGAGCCGTCGATGGTGTCCAGCAGGCTCATCCCGGCCGCGAACAGGATCGGCAGCGTCAGCAGCGCGTACCAGGGCAGCGAGAACGCCGCCGCGCCGCCGGCCAGCACCAGCAGGGACACCTCGGTCGCGGTGTCGAAGCCCAGGCCGAACAGCAGGCCCACCGGGTACATGTGCCAGGGCTTGGTGACCGCCCGGGTGACCTTGCCGAGGATCCGGTTCATCAGCCCGCGCCGCTCCAACTGGCGCTCCAGCTCCGCCTCGTCGTACTCGCCGACGCGCATCCGGCGGAACACCTTGAGGATGCCGTTGAAGGCGCCCAGGTTGATCAGGCCGAGCAGCAGCAGGAAGCTGCCGGAGACCGCGGTGCCGATCAGACCCGTCATCTTGTGCAGGGTCGAGTCGTCCGCCTGGACCTGGTCCGCGAGCGTGCGGATGCCGAAGGCCAGCAGCGCGCAGAGGCCGAAGACGATCGAGGAGTGCCCGAGCGAGAACCAGAAGCCGACCGACAGCGGCCGCTTGCCCTGGCCCATCAGCTTGCGGGTGGTGTTGTCGATCGCCGCGATGTGGTCCGCGTCGAAGGCGTGCCGCATCCCCAGGGTGTAGGCGGTCAGGCCCATGCCCGCGCCGAAGACCTGGCCGCCGACGTCGTAGTGCTCGGGCGCCACCAGCGCGAGCAGGGTGAACCAGCCGATGACGTGCAGCGCGAGGATGAAGCCGCCCATCCCGGCCAGCCGGATCCACTCCTCGCGGGTGAGCCGGTCGCGCCATCGGACGGCTGGGGCACCTGCCGGGGCGGCTGTGGCGGCGCTGGGCATCGTGTGGTCCTTCTTTCGGGCGGTCCGGACTCGGGCGGTCCGGAGAAAGCTGGGCCATCTTTCCCCCCTCCGGCGAGCAGTTGCAAGTCATGTGCAGATGCCGGACGGCGGCGAACCGAACCACGACGGCGCAGGCCAGGGGCGCGCGTCCGGCCGCCGCACGCCTGCGCAGCGTCACCACTGCGGGCCCCTCATCAGGAAATCGCCCGATTCCTCCCCTAGGGTCGGAGGGGCCGAGCCCGCCGCGCGCCCCCCGAACGCGCCGCGGGCCGCTCGGCGCTCACCGGCCCGGGACCCCGATGGGAGCGGCCATGCCGTCGTACCCCTTCCACACCACCCGCGAGGACCTGCGCATCCCGCTGCCCGACGGCACGGAACTCGCCGCCCGACTCTGGCGCCCGGTCAGCGACGAGCCCGTCCCCGTCCTGCTGGAGTACTCGGCCGACCGCCTCGGCGACCGCACCGCCGCCGAGGACGCCCGCCGCCACCCCTGGTACGCGGGCCACGGCTACGCCGCCGTCCGGGTCGACACCCGCGGCCACGGCGACTCCGGCGGCCTGCCCGGCGAACCCGGCGGCGAGCAGGAACTCACCGACGGCGCCGCCGCCGTCGACTGGCTCGCCCGCCGCCCCTGGGCGAACGGCCGGGTCGGCCTGCTCGGCGTCGGCGCGGCCGGCACCACCGCGCTGCGCCTGGCCGCCCGGGTGCCCGGGACCGTCGGCGCGGCCGTCACCGCCTGCCCCGAGGGCGGCCACCGGCTCGGCGGCGCCGTCCTCGCCGCCGACCTGCACACCCGGCTCACCGCCCTGATCGCCGACGCCGCGCTCCCCCCGGACCCGCGCCGCCTCGGCGACGCCTGGCGGCCCGGCTGGCTGGCCCGGCTCGAATCCCTCGAACCCCCCGTCGACGCCTGGCTCGCCGCCGGGGACACCACCGTGCCGGTGTCCGTCCCGGTCCTCGCCGTGGCCGGCTGGGGCGACCCGTCCTGCTCCTTCGTGCTGCGCCTGCTCGCCGAGTCCCCCACCGCACGCGCCCTGCTCGGCCCCTGGCCGCACGGCCTGCCCGAGGCCGCCCTGCCCGAGACCCTGCGCTGGTGGGACCACTGGCTACGCGGCGTCGACACCGGCGCCGTCAAGGAACCCGCCCTGCGCAGCTGGATCAGCACCCGCTGGACCGGCGAGGACGCCTGGCCCTCCCCCGACGTCCGGGAGATCCACTACGACCTCGACGGCCAGCTGCGCACCGCCGGCACCGCCTCCCACGACCGGTACGTCCCCGTCCGCTCCCCGCAGCACACCGGCCTCAACGCCGGCGCCTACGTCCCGCACGGCCGCCCCGCCGACCAGCCGCCGGACCAGCGCGAGGAGGACGGCCGCTCGGTCTGCTTCGACTCCCAGCCGCTGCCCGAACCCGTCGAGCTGCTCGGCGCGCCCACCGCCCGGCTGCGGCTGCGCTCCGGCGGCGGGCCCGCCCAGGTGGTCGCCCGGCTGTGCGCGGTCGGCCCCGACGGCACCTCCGCGCTGCTCACCCGCGGCGTGCTGACCGCCGCCGGCCCGGACGTCGAGGTCGAACTCGCGGCCTGCGCGGCCACCGTCCCGGCCGGGCACCGGCTGCGGCTCGCGCTCTCCTCCGTCTACTGGCCGTGGGTGTGGCCGAACGCGGACGACACCGGGTACGCCCTCGACCCGTCCCACTCCACCCTCGTCCTGCCCGTCCGCCACCTCGCCGCGGACGCCGGCGCCGCACCCGTCACCCTGGCGGCCCCCACCCTGCCCGACCCGCCGGACATCCACCTCACCGAACCGCTCACCGCCCGGCCCGAGCACGTCACCGTGCACGACATCGGCCGCCACGAGTGGCGCACCGAACTCTCCCCCGCCACCGACGGCACCCGCACCCACCCCGACGGCCTGGTCCGCGACGAGCACACCGTCACCGCCTACCGCATCCTCACCGGCGCCCCGCTCAGCGCCCAGGCCCGCACCGACCGCACCGTACGGCTGGAGCGGCCGGACATCGGCTGGGACGTGACCGTCCAGACCCGCACCCAACTGCGCTGCGACGCCGGGCACTTCCTCAGCGTGGTGCAACTGCGGGCGCTGGAGGCGGGGTCGGTGGTGTTCGCCCGGGAATGGCAGCACCGGGTGGCACGGGAGAGCTTCCCAAAGTAGTTCTTATACAATTGCCTTTCCTGTCTCCCCTGGCTTATAACTGGCCCATGAAGACCCTCGGCCTGATCGGCGGCATGAGCTGGGAATCCACCGCCGAGTACTACCGCACCCTCAACGAACTCACCCGCGACCGGCTCGGCGGCCTCCACTCCGCCCGGCTGGTGCTCCACTCCGTCGACTTCGCCGACATCGAACGGCTCCAGGCGGCCGGGCGCTGGGAGGACGCCGGGGCGATCCTCGCCGACGCCGCCCGCGGCCTGGAGGCCGCCGGCGCCGACCTGCTGCTGATCTGCACCAACACCATGCACAAGGTCGCCGACCAGGTCGCCGAAGCCGTCTCCATCCCCCTGCTGCACCTCGCCGACGCCACCGCCGACGCCGTCCACGCGGCCGGCCTGCGCCGGGTCGGCCTGCTGGGCACGGCCTTCACCATGGAACAGGACTTCTACCGCGGCCGCCTGACCGCCAACGGCCTGGACGTCCTCGTCCCCGGGCCCGAATCCCGCGCCCTGGTCCACCGGGTGATCTACCAGGAACTCTGCCTCGGCCTCGTCCACGAGGAATCCCGCGCCGCCTACCGCCGCGTCATCGCCGACCTGGTCGCCGCCGGCGCCGAAGGCATCATCCTCGGCTGCACCGAGATCGAACTCCTCGTCCACCCCGAGGACAGCCCCGTCCCCCTCTTCCCCACCGCCCGCCTCCACGCCGAGGCCGCCGTCACCGCCGCCCTGGCCGCCCTCGCCGACGATCCGGCGTGACGCGCGAGGAACGGCCGTACTGGAACACCAACGTGGCGCGGCACCCCGGGATCCTGCGGGCGGTGCCGCCCGGGTGCGGGGCGGCGCTCGACGTCGGGTGCGGGGACGGGCTGTTGGCGGCGAAGCTCGCGCCGCGGTGCGGGCGGGTGGTCGGGGTGGACAGCGACGGGGGGATGGTCGCGCGGGCGCGGGCCGCCCACGGTGACATCACCTTCCTGGAAGGGGACTTCCTCACCCTCGAACTGCCCACCGGCGGCTTCGACTTCATCTGCTCGGTGACGGCCGTGCACCACATGGACTTCACGGCCGCGCTCACCAGGATGCGGGAACTGCTGCGCCCCGGAGGGGTGTTGGTGGTGGTCGGCCTGGCCCGGGAGGAGACGGCGGCGGACCGGGCCCGGTGGGTCGCGGCCGCGCCGCTCGTAAGGGCCGTGAAGGCCCTGCGGCGGGCGTCCGGCCCGGAGGGCATGCCGACGGCCGCCCCCGCGATGAGCTACCGGGAGGTGCGGGAGACCGCCGGGCGGGTGCTGCCCGGGGTGCGCTACCGGTGGCACGTCCTGCGGCGCTACTCCCTGACCTGGCACAAGCCCTGAGGCCTCCGGGCCGGTCAGCGCTGGGCGGCCGCTGCGGCCAGCAGCGCGCCGGCGAGGAACGGCGCGATCGAGACGACCATGAATCCGAGCGTCCGGGCCCCGGAGACGTACCACCGGGTCGGCTTGAGACCCAGCAGCGCCTGGGCCCACGGCGTGACGTAACCCGCGCCGTGGTGGCGCACCGCGTCGGTGAGAAGGTGCAGGTGCTTGGGGGCGACGGTGAGGATCACCCACCCGCCGGAGCGGTCGGATACGGACACCAGCGTCACCGGGCCGCCCCACCGCGACTGCCCCTCCCAGGCCCGTACGGTCGCGAGGTCGGTCAGGTCCACCTCCCGCGGCCCCGACCAGGTACGGGCCCGGACGATGCCCCCGGCCACCCGCCAGCCCTTCCGCCGCGCGGTGCCCGCGTCCAGCAGGACCGCGGGCCCGAGCACGGCCACCAGCCCGGACCAGAGCGGCGCCCCCGAGTCCACGAAGGCCGGCCCGACCACCAGCGGCGGCAGGACGACCGCCAGCAGGAGGACGGCCCAGCCGACGGCGAAGAACGTACGCCGTCTTCGGACGGCAGCGGTGGAATCACTCACCGCGCGACCGTAGACCCGCCCACCGCTCGCGCACCATGCCGTTTCCCGGCAATCTCAGGCGGAGTTCCCCGCACCCCGAACCTCCCCGGCGGGCGGGCGGACATATCCGCTTCGGCGCGACCGGTGCACCGGGTAGCGTTCGACGACGATCGAGGAGGTGCGGGATGGTGCGGCCGGCGTTGCTGCTGGACGTGGACGGTCCGTTGAACCCGGAGGCGGCGAAGCCGCACCGGCGGCCGGAGGGCTACCGGACCCACCGACTGCTGACCCCGCGCTGGGCGGCCCACGAACGGCGGCGGCTCGCCCTGTGGGGGATGCCGCACAAGGCGCCGAAGCCGCTGCGGGTGTGGCTCAACCCTGAGCACGGGCCGGCCCTGGCGGCGCTGCCCTTCGAACTGGTGTGGGCGACGACCTGGGAGGAGGAGGCCAACTCCTTCATCGGCCCGCTGCTGGGGCTGCCCGAACTGCCGTACATCGCCTGGTCCGAGCCCCGGCCGGAGCCGGCCGGCGGGGTGTTCTGGAAGACCCCGGAGGTCGTCGCCTGGGCGCGGGGCCGCCCCTTCGCCTGGGTCGACGACAACATCACGGACGCGGACCGCGCCTGGGTCGCGGCCCACCACCCCGGCCCGGCGCTGCTGCACCACGTCGACCCGAAGGTCGGTCTGACGGCGGACGACTTCGGCCGGCTGGCGGCCTGGGCCGGCGGCGCCCCGGGGTGAGGCGCGGCGGGCGGCGCCTCGTACGATGCCGCCCATGCCCGGCTTCGAGGTTCTGCAGGATGTCTTCTGGGACGGCTCCGTCGACCACGGCGTTCAGCCGCCATTGACCGATCAGCTCGTCCACCAGGCCGAACACACCCTGGGGGTGAGTCTCCCGGCCTCCCTGGTGGCACTGCTCCGGCTCCAGAACGGTGGACAGGTCACGGACGGCCTGTGCGCCTTCCCGACCTCGGCACCGACCTCCTGGGCCTCGGACCACGTGCCCTTCGAGCACCTGATGGGGATCGGCCACCGCCCCGGGACGCTGTCCCTGTTCGACAGCGCCTACCTGGTCGGGGAGTGGGGCCTGCCGGCTCCGCTCGTGCTCCTCAGTGGCAGCGGCCCCTGCTGGATCGCCCTGGACTACCGGACGGGTCCGACCCCCACGGTCGGATGGTTCGACGCCGACTTCCGGTCCGAACTCCCCCTGGCCGCGGACTTCCAGGAGTTCGTGGAGGGACTCACCGATCCCGAGGCATACGCCTGAACCGTGCCGCCTCGACAGGGCGGGGCGGTTCAGCCCTCGACGGCCGAGACGTACACCCCGTACGAGGTGGCGGCGCTGTGCTCGGCGAAACGTTCCTCCTGCATGGCCGTCACCGTCCGCACCACCAGGACGGCGAGGACGGCGGCGACCAGTTCGAGCGCGTCGGAGGCGATCAGCCAGGCCACGCCCTGCTGGTACTGGTCCGGGTAGCGCGCCGTGTCGGTCGACTGGCTTCCCACCGCGTCCACCACGTTGAACAGGCAGAAGCTGACCCACCAGGCGTTGACGACCGTCGTCGGGAGCGGTGTCCGCACCCCGGACGCGTCCGGCCGGACACCGGCCTGCCAGATGTCGCAGGCGATCCGCCAGGGGAACCAGAGGAAGACCACGGGCGTGAACCAGCCGCCGACGGCCCAGCCGCGGCTGTGCCGGTGCCCGTGCGGGCTCAGCCACTCGGCGTTCACCCGCACCCGGTGGAACCAGCTGAGGAAGGCGACCGTCGATCCCATCAGGGCCAGGCTGTACAGCAGGTACGCGAGCATCTGGAGCCCGTACGAGGGGCCGAACGCGCTGCCGTCACCGAACTCGACGCCGCTCGGCAGGTCACCCGCCGCGCGGTACAGGAGGGAGTCGGCGACGAGCCGGAAGACGGTGAGCGCACCGCAGACGACGAGCAGGACGGTGGCGGCGGTGGCGAGCGATCTCGGCGACCGGTACGCGGCGGGCGAGGACATGGGTGAACGGCTCCAGGAGTGGACCAGCGTGACGGGGCACCACCTCGGCGCCCCGGCAGCTTCGTGCGCGAGTTACGTGCGCGAGCTGTGTGCGCCGCCAGTATGACGGCACCCTCGGACAGGCCGGGCGGGTACGCAGGAAGTCGACCGGACCGACTTCCTGTGCAGGCGAACTCAATCGGTGGACGTCGCCGGGCCGTCCGGCCGGTGGGCGACCGCGGCGAACATCGTCACGGAGAGGTGGAAGGCACGCCGCTCGGCCGCGGCCGTGAGTTCGGCGTACAGGTCGTCGCGCTGCGCCTCGGTGAGCAGCCCGCGGCCGACGGCCACCGTGGCGAGGCCGCGCAGGAGCGGCCAGGGGACGGTGTCGGGGTCGTGCAGCAGCACGTCGGCGCCGACGTGGTCGACGGTCAGACCGGCTGCCGAGAGCCAGCCCGTCAGGCGGCGTCCGGCCTCCGGGGTGGCGGAGTTGCCCAGGGTGACGCCGGTCAGCGCGGTCCGGGCCTCCGCCGCGGCCGGGTGGAGGAGGAGCGTGGACCAGTCGGTGTCCAGCAGCGCGACCCGCCCGCCCGGGCGCAGCACCCGCGCCATCTCGGCGACGGCCCCCGCCGGGTCGCTCAGGTGCTGGAGGACACGCTCGCACCGGACCGCGTCCACCGCACCGTCGGGCAGCGGCAGGGCCAGCGCGTCACCGTCGAGGAACCGCGCCGCACTGCCCGCCTCGGCGGCACGCCGCCCGGCGACGGCGCGCAGGCCGGGGTTCGGTTCGAGGCCGGTCGCGGTGCCGTCCGGGCCGACCGCGGCCGCGAGGACGAGGGTCTCCGAGCCCGTACCGGACCCGATGTCCAGCACCCGCTCACCGGGCCGCACGGCCAGCTGCTCGTGCGCCCACGCGCGCAGCCGCCGCACACCCGGGTTGGCGGCCTGCACGTCCAGCACCGCGACCAGCCGCTCGACGACCTCCGGGTCGGCGTCGGGCACGCGGAAGGCTGAGAAGGGCTGGTGGTCTGCCATGGCCGCCAGTGTAGGAGCGGGGACGGGCCGCCGAGGTGACCGACCGCGCGGGACACGGACCGGAACCAGGTGGGCGGCGCCCGGGGTTGCGGTTACCGAGGAATCCCACCGGAGCAACGTCCCGCGTGTGTAAGCTGGTTGTGTTGATGTGGCGACAGGCCCACGCACTCGGTCACCGGCGGCCGGGGTGGGCGAAGGGCTCCGGAGAGTCACCCACAGGCGTCACCCCTCTTCATCCGTACGCACAGACAGACGCACCTGTCTCTCCAGCCGCCGCCGGACGGCTCCGTGGGGGGATTGGAGTCTCATGTCCGCGTCGGACAATGTCACCCGCCTGGCCAGGCGCATCCAGAAGCTGAGCGGTCTGCCGCTCTGGCGGTCTCGTGAACTCGCCGGGCAGGTAAAGGTCTTCGTCAAGCATCCGGTACCCGATGCCGTCACCCCGGCCCAACGGCGCTTCGAGGCCATGGTGGTGAGTGCGCTCGCCAACACGTTCCGCGATCGTCAGAGTGACGGGGCCGTGCTGGGGGTCCTCTTCACCACGCACGACGGAGACGGGCTCACGCTGCATCTCCACCCGGCGATGGCCGACGAGGCGGCGGGCCAACTGCTGGTCGGCCTGATGGCAACGCATCGCATGGTCGGGGGAGTCGCCGGCGTGCGATGGTCCGTCCGGAACGGACGGCTCGTGATCGAGAGCGCGATCCTCCCTGCCCGCATCACCCTGCTGCGAGCCGACGGTGCACCGCTCGGGGTGCCCAGCGTGCTGCCGGACGAGTTCGTGGTGCCGGCCCACCGGGCCGAGGTCACCCGCGCCAACAAGTGGGACCACACCGGCGCCCCGGTCGTCCGCGATCTGCTGTGGAGCAGGCTCCTGCGTCGTCCGGCCCTACTGGACCGGGCGGCCCTCGCCCACGGAGTGGCCAACTGCTACACCCATGGCATGTCCGACCTGGTGATCGAATGGTGCTGCGGCGACAGTGTGGAGGCGGTCTTCGCCGCCATGCTGGCCCACGGCCTGGTCGACGGGCTCGATCCGGTGGGCGCCGTCGAGCTCTACGGCGCCTCGGCGACCGCCATGATCGGCGGTCGAACGGTCATCCTGAGGCGACACGCCCTCTGTGATGACGGGGACTCTCCCGATGCCCACGCGGCGGACCGGGCGGAGGCCCTCCGATGACCCCCACCGTCGCCCTGGCGGGCGCCCTGCTGTGCGGCGTGGTGAGCGGAGCGATCCGGGCGTGGCGTGACGTCCTCGTGCTCCGTCGCCTGGAACGCCTGATGACCGGTTGCACCGCCCGCCAGCGCGCCGAGGTGGCCCAGACCATCGCCGCGTCCTTCCGCCGCCCCGGCCGCCCCCAACTTCCCACTGCTGCAAGGGAGGTAGACGAGGCCGACCAGTAGCCGCCCGGCAGGTCCGGCCGGGCGGCGCGGGTGGGGTGAGGTCAGGCCACCGGTTGGCGGTCGCGTGCGGGGGGCGGGGTGGGAGTGGCGTCGTCCGGGCGGTGAGGCATCCGCAGGACGGCGACCGCGCCGAGGCCGACGACGGCGATGGCGATGGCGATGGCGAGCATCAGGGTGAGGAGGGTGCCCGCGGGGCTTCGGCACAGGTCGAATCGATGGAGAAACCCGCACCCCCGGTGTCACCCTACGGACGGTGCTCCGGGATGACATTGTCGGGCTTGTCCAGCCAGGCTGTCTGTCCGGCAGGGGTCACCGTGAGCCCGTACCTCTCGTACCCGGGGCGTCCGGTTGCCGTCCACTGGTTGTAGGCGGCCTCCACTTCGTCCCAGAGCCGCCGGGGCCCGGACTGCCGAACCTCGAACCGGGATTCCCCGGGCACGGAGTCCACGGTCGCCCAGGACGTCACGGCCGTGTCGAACAACCACCACGTCCAGCCACCGTCACCGAACTCGTGCCGCCGGTAGTACACGTCCGGCAGGGCGAGCGCGGTGGCGAACTGTGCCAACCAGTCGCCCCCGATGATCTCGGGGTCGAACTCGGTCCAGGACTGCCCGGAGCCGCCCGGCCAGTCGCCCGGAAGGTAGTCGTCCACCGAAGCAGCCTGGTAGCGCTGCTGGCGGAGCATCATGAAAGCTGCCGACCGAGTGAACGGGCCGCTCGCCGTCCCGTCGTCGCCGACCGTGAGGCGCACGACTGCCCCGCCTCCGAACAGCGGCGAAACGGGGCTGACGATCACACCGCCCGGCTTGGTCTGTGCGAGCCAGGCAGGCGGGATGTCCCGCAGGGACACGGTGGAGATGATCCGGTCATACGGCGCCCGGGCACCCCATCCGAACGAGCCTTCCCCGCAGACGACTTCGGGGGTGTAGCCGGCGGAGCGGAGCGCCGTACGGGCTTGCGCGGTGACCTTCGCATCCACCTCGACCGTCGACACGTTCTCGGCGTCCAGGCGGTGGGACAGGAGCGCGGCGTTGTAGCCGGTGCCGGTCCCGATTTCGAGTACCCGATGCCCCGGGGCCGTGCCCAGGTCACCCAGCATCTCGACCACCATGGTCGGCATCGACGCCGACGACGTGGGCGTACTCCGGTCAGCTTCCGCGCCGTCGTCCCACTGGGTGACGATCGGCACGTCGGCATAGGCCAACTTCATCCACCGGTCGGGGCTCTCGGAACGGCTGCACTCCGTGTCGCCGCCGTTCTCGTCCGCCCAGATGGTTTCGGGAAGGAACTCGTGTCGCGGCACGGCCGCCACGGACGACACCCACTCCTCCGAGAGCGCCCCGGAGTTGACGAGCTTCGTCACCAGGGCCGCCCGCAGCGCTTCGGGGCTCCCGGGGGTCACGACTTCTTGTGCTTCGGAGCGGGGTCGGGGTTCTTTCCGTCCTTCGACGGCTTCGGCCCGATGGCCCCACCGCCCGGCTTGGCGTGCCCGCCGCCCTTGCCGTCGCTGGGGCCGCCCTTGTTCTGGTCTCCCATGTCAGTTTCCTCTCTCGGTTCGGCTACTGGGGTTGATCAATGTGCCTGCCGTGGCAGGCTGGTGCCCCGTCCTGACCGGCCTGACTCCGACTTTGTCAGGACGGGAGTTCATGAGCGGGGCGGACGCCCCAGGCGGTTCCTCTCGTACCGGTTTTCCACCGGCACCGGCCCGCGAACGTGAACGACAGGTCGCTGGTCTCGGCGAAATGACCGTCCACCATCGATTCTGGGCGTCTCGGAAGGAGCCGCCCGGCGGGTCCGGCCGGGCGGCGCGGGTGGGGTGAGGTCAGGCCACCGGTTGGCGGTCTCGGGTGGGGGGCGGGGTGGAAGTGGCGTCGTCCGGGCGGTGGGGCATCCGCAGGACGGCGACCGCGCCGAGGCCGACGACGGCGATCGCGAGGATCAGGAGGGTGAGCAGGGCCAGGCCGATCAGGAGTCGCACGGGGTGTCGTCCTCGGTCGCGTCGCGGTCGTAGTCGTGGGAGCGGAGGAGCGCGAGGAGGTTGACCACGGTGCTCGCCGGGGCGTTGCCGAAGCGGACGAGGACGCGGCCGTCCACCACGCTGTCGGTGGTCGCGGAGGGCCAGAGGAGACCGAACTTGCGGCCACGCTCGGCGAGTTCGACGAGCAGGTAGGCGATTTCGAGCTCGGTGTAGGTACGCATCAGCGGGTGACCCGGCTCGATCGGGCGGTCGACGGCGCTCACGCGGCGGCGTCCAGCTCGAACCAGACGGACTTGCCGGTCCTGCGGGTCTCCGTACCGAAGCGGTGGGTGAGCGAGCGCACGAGGTGCAGGCCCCGCCCGGAGAGGGCGAGCGGGTCGGAGTCCTCGCGCGGGGCGGGGAGGACCGGGCTCCCGTCGCTGACCGAGACGCGGAGGATGTCGCCGATGATGAGGACCACCACGACGGGCGCCGCACTACCGCCGTGGCGGTAGGCATTGACGAAGAGTTCGAGCAGAGCGAGCTCGGCATCGGCGACCAGGTCGGGCTTCCACCCGGCGCGCGAGGTGGCCTCGCGCAACTCCTCGCGCGGGGCCGACCAGTCAGGGGGGAGTTCGAGGGAGAACACGAAGATACCTCCGTGGGGGTTCAGAGATGACCATCGCTCAATCAAACGCGAGATCGACCCGATGCCATGACGAAGAAGCGCAGCCGCATCAGCCAGATGATCACGTTATGCATGCGACCCGTTACAGCCAGCATGACGCGAAGGCCATCGCGTGCGCAAGCGGATCTAAGTAGTGTGCAAAATTGCATATCGAACCCGAATTCGGTGCCACCCACTGCCAGTTGCCGGTAGCGCCTACGTGATCGGCAAGGGCAGACTGGTCCACCGACAGGTCAGGAGGGGCATTGCATGGCGGTATCAACCGTTCGGCGTCGTCGGCTGGGCGAGGAGCTGCGCAGGCTGCGCGAGCAGAGGAAGATCGCAGCAGACGTTGCTGCTGAGGCCACCGGCATGAGTCTGGCCAAACTGAACCGGATCGAGAACGCCCGCACAGCGGCCAAGATCGAGGACGTCAACAAGCTCCTCGACCACTACGGCTGCGAAGACGATGAGTTCCGTGCAGGTTTGATCGCCATCACGAAGGACGGCAGCAAGCGTGGCTGGTGGCTGAGCTACCGCGACGTCATCGATGCCTCAGCGACCGATCTGATCACACTCGAAACCGAGGCTTCGACGTTCAAGACGTACGAAGCGGCCTTCATCCCAGGCCTCTTCCAGACCGCCGAATATGCTCGGCTCGTCATCGACCGGCTTCGGGCCACGAAGGCCGGGACGGTTGACGACCTGGTGCAGGTCCGAATGGCACGGCAGTCCATCCTCACCCGCCCGAACCCCGTTGAGGTCTGGGCAGTCATCCATGAAGCCGCCCTCCAGGCAAACGCGAATCGCCCCGACATCATGGGGCCACAGCTCGACAAGCTGCTGACGATGAGTCGGCTGACGAACGTCAACATCCAGGTGATGCCTGCAGGTGCGGCTATCCACCCAGGCATGAGCGGCGCGTTCGTCCTGCTCGGATTCCCTCAGCGGAAGGATCTCGACGTCGTGCTCGTCGAAGGGCTGCTGAACGGATTCTGGGTCGAGGATCCGACTGACGTCGAGTTGTACCGGGCGAAGTTCCAGGAGATCACGGCCGAGGCTCTTCCTGTCGACTCCTCGATCGCCTTCATCACCGCACAGAGAGAGCTGATCAAGTGACCCACTACCCGGACGCTTCCGCGACTGGCTTCTCGTTCGAGAAGTCGAGCTACAGCGGCGGCAACGAGAACTGTGTCGAGTACGCATTCCTTACCGAAGCAGTCGCGGTCCGCGACAGCAAGGACCCTTCCGGCCCTGCCCTGGCCTTCGACCGCGCGGCGCACGAGGCCTTCATCAAGGCCATCTCCGCTGGGGAGTTCGAGTTCGGTCTCCTCTGAGCACCACTGAGGCGCTGCCTCGCCCATTGCCGGGCGAGGCAGCGCCCTCACTCCCCCTCGGGGACCTCCACGATCAGCAGCGTGCCGTGACTCCCCGCCCGCACCGCGTGCCGGGTTCCCGCCGGAATCCGGCACAGTTCGCCGGTGCCGACCGTCAGCTCCTCGCCGTCCAAGTCCAGCTCCAGGACGCCGTCGGTGACCACCAGGACTTCCGCCGTACCGTGCACCTCCTCCTCCAGCTCCCGGCCGTCCATCCGCAGCACCTTCACCGCCGCCGTACCGACCCGCTCCAGCACCACCGAGCGCCAGGCGTCGGGCAGTTGGTTCGCTTCTTCGTTCACGTCCAGCACGCTCATGACCAGGGACGCTACCCGCGCCGACCGCCTCATTGGTCGACCGTTTGGCAAAACCTGCCAGGATCTCCAGGGTGAACGCCCGCGCGCTGTACGAGGCGCTACTCGACGCCGACGGCCCCTACGAGGACGTCATCGCCCCCTGGCTCGACCAGGCCGCCGCCGACTACCGCGCGCGCCTCCGTATCGCCGCCACCGCTGACACGCGCTGGTGGGCCGACGACGCGGACCTCCTCGAAGAGCTCTACGCCCTCGGCCGCATCAGCGACTTCCTCCTCCTCGACCCCCAACTCCCGCCCTACCTCCACCTCTTCACCGCCCTCGGCATGACGCCCGTCCTCGAACAGACCCCCTTCGACCCGTTCCTGCACGAGATCACCGAGGTCGAGCAGGCCGAGGACCCGGACTCCCCCGTCGAGGTCCTGGACGTCCGCCACCCCGGCCTGATGCTCGGCGAGCTGCTGTTCAACCGGGCCGGCGTCCGCGTACGAGCCGGAGCCGCCCACGCGGAGCGCGGAGTCGCCGACCGCTGGCCGCTGTTCTGGACCCACCGCCGCGCCCACCGTCCCACCCGGGACCTCTCCCAGGGCTGGGGCGGCAACTCGCAGTGGCGCACCGACTTCCGCCTCGACTACCGCACCGCCGACGGCGACCTGCTCAACGTCGCCGAGGACGCCCCGATCGACGGCCGCCCCGGCCTGCCCCCGAACGCCTACGGCGACCTCGGGCCGGACGAGCGCCTGCTCACCCCCGCCGAGCGCCGCGAACTGCTGCGCCACCGCACCCTCCTGCGCGTCCCCGCGGCCCCCGCCGCAGCCGACGCCGCGTGGGCGGCCGAGCTGTGGCCCTTCGAGTGGCGACTGCCGGACGGAATCAACGAGCCCGGATGAGCGCTGGACCACTGCACATGATCAAGCCGCTCGACAGGTGAAGACGCATGGAAGAACTCCTCCGCCTCGACGACGTCGAGGAAGCCGCCGCCGGCGACGGGCACCTGCTGTGGGCTGCCCAGGGGCAGCACGACGGCCGGCTGGGCCCGGGAGTACGGGCCTGGCGGCACGGCACGGCCCTCGCCGTGGCGAGCCCGGACCTCTCCGCGCGGGACCGGCTCGCGGTCAAGGGCAGTGCCGATGACGCCGCACGGCTGGTGCGGCACGTGCTGACCGAGGTCGGACCGACCTACCGGCCCGTCGGCCGGGCGTCGTTGATCGAGTCGCTGGCCGGCACGATCCCCGGCCTGTCGCTGTTCCCCGCGTTCTACTGGATGGAGACCTCGGCCGTCCCCGACCCGCCCGCCATCGGGGTGCGGTGGCTGGACGAGGTGCAGGTGAAGGAGGCGACCTCGCTGTTCGACCGCTTCTTCCCCGACTCCTTCGCCCAGCCGGACGACGGCGGCACCCACCGCTGGGCCGGGATCGTCGACTCCCTCGACAGCGGCGCCCCGCCGGAGCCCCTGGCCGTCGCGGCCGACGTCTGGTCGGCGGCCGGTTGCGGGTTCCTGGCCGGCGTGTGCACGCACCCGGGCGCCCGTGGGCGCGGACTGGCGCGGGCCGTCTGCGGCTTCGTCCTCGGGGAGTTGGTCCACCGGTACGGGCGGGCGGCCCTCATGGTGCACGGCGGGAACCGGTCGGCGATAGCCGTGTACGAGCACCTGGGTATGAGCAAGCGGCCCCTGGCGGGGGCCCAGGTCGTCGTCACCGCGCCGTAGGACCTCGGCGGGCCCCCTCAGGCCGCCCCGCCGTGCTCGGCGAGCAGTTCGCCGAGCACGTACCGGGCGGTGCGCGCCATCCGGGGGTTGCTGTCGCGGTAGTAGTCCAGCTCCGCCAGCGCCACGGACAGCGCCCAGCCCCTCCCCCGCTCCCACTCGGCGGCGTCGGCGCCGACGGCCGTCCGGAAGGCGTCACGGGCCGACGCGGGGAGCACGTACCAGGCGGGGAGCAGGTCCACGGCCGGGTCGCCGAGGCCGGCGCAGCCGAAGTCGATGACGGCGGCGAGCCGGCCGCCCCCGTCGACCAGCAGGTTGCCGGGCTGGAGGTCGGCATGGATCCAGACCGGCGGCCCGGCGTGCTCGGGCGCGCCAAGCGCCGTCTTCCACAGGGCGGTTACCGCTGCCGCGTCCACTTCACCCGCCGGCGCCGCGAGTGCCCGCCGGACCGCCGCGTCCCGCGCGGCCAGCGTCTCGCTGCGGTAGGAGGCCGGGGCGCCCGCCGGGTCGGCGCGGCGCATCGCGGTCACGAACCCGGCCAAGTCCGCTGCCAGCAGGGACGGTTGTCGTACGTCCCCGGCCGCCGGGTTGGCCCCGTCCAGCCAGCGCAGCACCGACCACTCCCACGGGCAGCCGTCGATCGGCTCCCCCAGGGCCACCGGAACCGGTACGGCGACGGGGAGTTCGGGGGCCAGCCGGCGCAGCCAGGTGTACTCCTTGCCGATGTCCTCGACCGCCCCGGGGATGCGCGGGATCCGCACCACCAGCTCGGCGCCGAGCCGGAACATCGCGTTGCTGGTCCCGGCCGAGTCCACCGGCTCGACCGGCAGGCCGGCCCACCGCGGGAACCGCGCGGCCACCATCCGGCGGACCAGTTCCTCGTCGACGTCCAGTTCGTCCGCGTGCATCTTCCGGGGCATGGCGCCCGACCCTGCCAGCACCGACCGCCCCCGGCAAGCGAATTACCAGGGCACGACCTGTCCCGTCGGACCCGGCAACCCGGCAACCGGGAAGCCGGGAAGCCGGGCAACCGGTTCAGGCCCCGTCCCCGCCGGCCCCGCCCCGCCAGACGCCGGTGCGGATCCACCGCCTGCCGAGCCCGCCGGCCACGAAGGGGCCGACCAGCACGGACAGCATCCACAGCCCCTCGCTGGCGGGCGAGTAGATGTCGTAGTGCCATCGATCCGGAAGCAGCAACGGCAGCAGGAGCAACGTGACGAGCGCCCCCCAGGTCGCCATCCAAACGATCACCGCGCGCGCCACGACGTCCATGCGCCCCCCTCGGACGTTATTTGAACGCGTTCAATATAGCCGAGGATCGCGCTCGCTCAGCCCCGGACCACGAGGTCCTGACTGCCCAGGACCTTGAGCAGCCGCAGGGCCGAGTGCGAGGGCGTGCCGGGGGCGGCGGTGTAGAAGATCGTCCACTGGTCGCGGTGCGGGTCGTGCAGGGCCTCGCAGTCGAGGTCGAGCGGGCCGACCACCGGGTGCAGGAGGCGCTTGGTCGTCGAGCGGCGCATCTCGACGTCCTGGCGCGCCCACAGCTCGCGGAACTCCTCGCTGGCCGCGAGCAGCCGGTCGACCAGGCGGCGCAGGCCGCTGTCGGCGGGGTAGCGGGCGGACGCGGAGCGCAGGTCGGCGACCGCCCGGCGGCCGAACACCGCCTGGCCGGCCGGGTCCTGGAGGGCACGGGTGTCCGGGTCGGTGAAGAAGCGCCAGATGAGGTTGCGCTCGCCGGGCGGCAGCGCGGAGAAGTCGCCGAGCAGTGCGGCCGCCATCGCGTTCCAGGCGAGGACGTCGCGGGCGGCGCTGCAGACCATCGCCGGGGTGTCGTCCAGCCGGTCGAGCAGGTGCAGCACGCCGGGCCGGACGTCGCGGGGCAGCGCGGTCGGCGGCAGCGGCGCCTCGCCGACCAGGTGGTGCAGGTGGGCCGTCTCGTCCGCGGACAGCCGCAGCGCCCGGCTGATCGCCCCGATCATCTGCCGCGACGGGCGCGGCCCCCGGCCCTGTTCGAGCCGGATGTAGTACTCCACCGACATGCCCGCGAGCTGCGCGACCTCCTGCCGGCGCAGGCCCGGGGTACGGCGCCGCCCGCCGTCCGGGAGGCCGACGTCGGTGGGCTGGATGCGGGCGCGCCAGCGCCGCAGGAAGGCGGCCAGCTCCGCCCGGTCCACGTGTTCCACGCCCCCAGTCTGGCCCGCCCGCCGCACGCCGACCATGGCACTCCCGGTACCACCCTCGACAGTGCTCTCCCGGCCCGGCCGCCGCCCGGCCAGAGTCGGGGCATGACCACGAACCGCATCGTCCTGATCACCGGCGCCAACAAGGGCATCGGCCTCGCCACCGCCACCGAACTCGCCCGCGCCGGGCACACCCTGCTGCTCGGCGCCCGCGACCCCGAGCGCGGCGCCGCGGCCGCCGCCGGCCTCACCGCCCAGGGCCTGACCGCCCGCGCCGTCCGCCTGGACGTCACCGACCCGGCGAGCGTCACCGCCGCGGCCGCACTGGTCGACGCCGAGTACGGGCGGCTGGACACCCTCGTCAACAACGCCGGGATCACCCGGGACCTCGGCACCACCCCGGAGAAGCTGCCCCTGGACGACCTGCGCGCGACCTACGAGACCAACGTCTTCGGCGCCGTCACCGTCATCAACGCCATGCTGCCGCTGCTGCGCCGCTCCCCGGCCGCGCTGATCGGCAACGTCTCCAGCGGCCTCGGCAGCTCCTCCGTCCTCGCCGACCCGGACACCCCGGTCGGCGAGTACGCGGCGCTGCTCGGCTACAACACCTCCAAGGCCGCGCTGAACGCCGTCACCCTGGTCTACGCCCGCACCCTGCGCGCCGAGGGCATCAAGGTCAGCGCCCTGGAACCGGGCCACTGCGCGACCGACATCAACGGTCACTCCGGCCCGTCCGACGTCCAGGAGGGCGGCCGCCGGATCGCCCGCCAGCTCGGCGCGGCGCTGACCGCGCCCACCGGCCAGTTCTTCCACCCCGAGGGCGGCACCTACCCCTGGTGAACCGCCCCGCCGGCGATCAGCGCGGGCAGCTCGCGCATGTCCCGGAACACCACCGTGCCCGGCCCGGCGAGCCGCTCCGCCGCCGTGACGCCGCCCGCGTAGCCGAGCGCCCGCATCCCGGCGGCGCGGGCGGCCGCCACCCCGGGGCCGCTGTCCTCGACCACCACGCAGGCGGCCGGGTCGACGCCCATGCTGCGCGCGGCGTGCAGGAACAGGTCGGGCGCGGGCTTGCCGCGCCCGACCTCGGTGGCACTGTGGATCCGGCCCTCGAAGCGCCCGTACAGCCCGGTCCGGCCCAGCGTGTGCCGCATCTTCTCGTGCGTGCCACTGGACGCCACGCACATCGGCAACCCGAGCTCCGCCAGGGCGTCCAGCGCCTCCGGCAGCCCGTCCACCGGCGTCAGCCCGGCGTCCACGGCCTCGGCGTGCAGCTCGCGGAACCGCTTGTCGAACAGCGTCGCGGCCTCCTCCCCGAGCCGCTCCGCCAGCATCGCGTGGTTGGCCGCCTCCGACCGGCCGACGAACTTCTCGACCACCTCGGCCTCGGTGAGCGGCCAGCCGAGCTCGGCGGTCAGCTGCCCGACCACGCGGACGGCGATGATCTCGCTGTCCACCAGGACGCCGTCGCAGTCGAAAATCACCAGGTCTATCGGTTCGATCATCCGCTCAGCATAGGGCGGGCCCGGTAACGGCCAGGGGCCCGGGGGCCGGGCCCGCCCCCCCGGCCCCCGCGGCCCCGCGGGGGGCCCCCGGGGGGGCGGAGGGGTGGGGGCGCACCGAACGGGGGGGCCGCCCCGGGGGCCCCGGGGCCGGGGGCAG
>NZ_JBHZCY010000121.1:0-28427 GCF_042786665.1 Kitasatospora sp. NPDC059146
GCCGCGGGTCAGTCGCCCAGGTAGTGGAACCCGGGCCGCGGGTGCATCAGGAACTCGTGGTGCGAGATGTTCCACCCGTACGCGCCCGCCATCGCGAACAGCACCCGGTCCGCCGTCCGCAGGCCCGCCGCGCCGTCCGCCGCCCGGGCCAGGACGTCCTTCGGGGTGCACAGCTGCCCGGCCAGGGTGGCCCGGCCGGTGGTGACGGCGGGGCGCGGCCAGGGATGCGGCCAGGCGTCCACCGGGAGCACCGCGAAGGGCTGGGAGTGCCCGCGGGTGGCCGGGGTGCGCAGGTGGTGGGTGCCGCCGCGGACCACCGCGAAGTCCTCGCCGTGGCTGCGCTTCACGTCCAGCACCTCGGTCGCGTACCAGCCGCAGTAGGCGGTCAGCGCCCGCCCGGGCTCGATCCGCAGGGTCAGCCCGGGGTGGGCGTCGAGCACCTTGGCCAGGCCCTCGCCGAAGGCCGTCCAGTCGAAGCGCCGTGCCGGGTCGTCGTAGTCCACCGCCATCCCGCCGCCGACGTTGACCTCGGCGAGCGGGAAGCCGTGCCGCTCGGCCAGTTCGGCCGACCAGGTGACGATCTGCTCGGCGACCGCCAGCTGCTCGTCCGCCGCCAGCCCGCTGGCCAGGTGGGCGTGCACCCCGCGCAGCCGCAGCCGGCGCCCGAGCGGGCCGCCGTCGGTGAGCAGCCGGGCGCACTCCTCGGCCTGGTCGGGGTCGAGCCCGAACGGGGTCGGCCGTCCACCCATCGCCAGCGGCACCGCGTCCAGGGCGTCGGTGACCACCGGCAGGTTCACCCGCAGCAGGACGTCCACGACGGCCGCCGGGCGCTCCGCCAGGACGGCGGCGAGCCGGTGCAGTTCCTGCTCGCTCTCGACGTGCCAGCGGTGCACTCCGGCGTCCACCGCCGCGAGGATCTCGGCGGGGGTCTTGCCCGGCCCGCCGAAGGCCAGCGGTGCGTCCGGGACGGCGGCCCGTACGTGCGCCAACTCGCCGCCGCTGGAGACCTCGTAGCCGTCGACGGCGGCGCGCAGCGCGGTCAGCAGCGGCGCGTCCGGGTTGGCCTTGGCGGCGTAGTACAGCTCGACCCGCTCGGGCAGTGCGGCCCGGACGGCGGCGGCGTGCTCCCGCAGTACGGCCAGGTCGTAGACGTAGGCGGGCAGTTGGTCGGGCGCGAGGGAGGCGACGTGGCGGTGGACGGCGTCGCTCACCGGGGCGCCGGTGGTGGGGGTCTGGCTCATCGGACGGCGCTCCCGGTCGGAAGGTGGGCGGTCATGCGGGCGGCCTCGGCGAGCACCGAGCCGGCCAGCGGGGAGGGCAGCCGGACGTACCCGGCCTCCCGGTCGGCCTTGCGCTCCCAGCGGGTGAGCAGGTTGGCCTTGGCGGGCAGCGGGACACCGGCCAGCAGGGCCCGCAGCCGCGGCGGGCGGCCGTGGGCGGCCGCGTACTCCTCCAGGGCGTCCCGGACGGCCTGCCAGAGCGCGCCCTCCAGCTCGGGGTGGCGGTCGGCGAGGGCGGCGAGCAGTTCGGCGACGTGGTTGACCAGCAGGCAGTAGACCACCCGGTCCCAGCCGCGCTCGGCGTCGTAGGTCATCGGGCCGGCCACCTCGGGCGGCAGCGCGGCCAGCAGTTCGGCGTTCTGCTCCGGGACGAGCTTGGTGCCCTCCAGGTCGCGGAAGAGCACCTGGGTCGGCCGGCCGTCCGCGTCCACGCCGATGAGCACGTTCTGCAGGTGCGGCTCCAGCACTACGCCGTGGTCGAAGTAGGCCGCCAGCACCGGCGGGAGGAGCAGTCGCAGGTAGTCGCGCCACCAGTCGAGCGCGGCCGCCCCGCCCGAACTCCCCTCCAGCAGCCGGGAGATGTGGGCCGAGCTGGTCGGGTGCTCGTCGGCGACGGCGCCGGCGAGCAGCGGGGTGACGCCGGGCCGCAGCAGGCCGCCGAAGCCCTCGCGCAGGATCAGGCCGAAGCCCTCGAACAGGGCCCGGTCGGGGTGGCCGTCGGCGCCGGGGAGGGCGAGGGTGCGGAAGGCGGGTTCGCGCAGCATCGCCGCGTCCGGGAAGCGCCCGGTCAGGTCGGTCAGCACCGGGTCCAGCAGACGGGTGAGCCGGACGGCGCCGGTGAGCTCGTAGGCGGCGTTCTTGCGTAGGCAGTTGGTGATCCGGACGTTGAGGCTGAACTTGAGGAAGGCGTCCGCGCCGTACAGGGTGCGCACCGAGGCGGTGGCGGCGAAGTGCTCGCCGCGCGGGCCGAGGTCCAGGACGTCGCCGCGGGCCAGGGCGGCGCGCAACAGCGGGTGGTCGCCGATGAGTTGGTACTGCCAGGGGTGGGCGGGCAGCAGCCGGTAGCCGTCCGGCACCTCACCGAGGCCGTCCAGGACGGCGCTCGCGTCCCGGTCCAGGGACTCCTCGGCCAGCAGCTCGGCGCGCACGGCCAGGTGGCGCAGCGGGAAGGCCGCGCGGGACTCGGGCGCGTAGTGGCGCCAGTCGCCCCGGGCGGCGGAGCGGGACTTGGGGGCCGGGTGGAAGCGGTGGCCGAACAGCAGGGCCTGCTCGGACTCCAGGTAGCGGTCCGCCTCGGCGGCCGGCCGGTCGGCCAGGCCCGCGCCGACGCCCTGGTGGCTGGAGGCCACCTGGTCGAGGAACTCCTCGTTCACCGTGCCGGTGCGCAGTTCCAGCTCCTCCTGGGCGTACCCGGCGAGCTCGCGCCAGCCCAAATCGCGCCACCCTTCGGGGGTTTCCTCGTGCACGGGGCCGGTGAACCGGTGCGCCCCGAGCAGCGAGGTGCGGCGCAGGGCGACCCGCAGCAGGGTGCCGCGGCGGGGCAGGCGCAGCAGCAGGTGCCCGTCGTCGACGGCGGTCTGGTGCTCGGGGGCGGACACCTCGCGCAGCAGGCAGTTGAGCAGGGTGTGGGCCACCGCCGCGTCCGCGCCGGGCAGTTCGGCGGGGTCCGTGGCCGACGGCGTGGTCGACGGCGCGGCGGGGAGGGTGGCAGGGAGGGTGGTGGGCCGGGCGGTCATCGGGGGCTCCTACGGGTCAGGAGGGCGAGCAGGGCGGCGGCCAGTGCGGCGACGGTGCCGGTGACGACCGGGGCGGCCGGTCCGCCGCTGCCGTTGGCGAGCGCGGCGGCCAGTCCGGCGGCGACGGCACCGCACTTGGAGACGGTTTCGCGGGTGCCGAACATCCGGCCCGGCGCGCGGCCGCGGGCGGCTTCGGCGGCGAGGACGGCGAGGCAGACCAGGCCGAAGGTCATGCCGAGTCCGAGTACGGCCCGGGTGAGGGCGAAGGTGAGCAGTGAGTGGGCCGGGGCGTGGCCGGCCAGTCCGACGGCCACCAGGGCGAAGCCCAGGGCCAGTCCGCTGCGCGGGCGCGCCTCGACGGCGGCGTGCACCCGGCCGGCAGCGACCAGGTAGACCAGGTGCGGCAGCGCGAACAGCAGGCCCGCGACGGTGCCGCCGGCCCCCGGCAGCCGCTGCTGGACCAGGGTGATCAGGTACGGGAAGGAGATGATGGTGGCGAAGACGAAGGCGAACTCGAAGGTGTAGAGCAGCCGGAGGGAGCCGGGAGGGTCGGCCGGGCCGGTTGCGGCGGTTGCGGCGGTTGCGGCGGCGGCGCGGCTCGCCGGCGCGACGGTCGGACGGACCGGCTCCGGCAGGGAGTTGAGCAGCGCCGCGGCGGTCAGCGGCAGCACCGCCATCACCAGGTACTGCCGGTGCGGGTCGATCCACGGCGACAGTGCGCCCACCAAGATCGGCGCCGCCACCAGGGCGGCCCGGGCACTGCCCTGCATCAGGGTCAGCGCCTTGGACAGCCGGGAGCCGTCCAGGGCCGCGGCGAGGTAGCCGTTGGTGGCGGAGAAGGTGCCGCCGAGGAGGCCCTGGAGCACCAGCGCGGCGGTGAACGCCGGCAGGCTGTCGGCGGCTCCGGCGAGCAGGAAGGAGACGGAGAGGCCGAGTTGGGCGCGCAACAGCAGCCGCTTCTGGCCGAAGCGGTCGGCCAGCCGGCCCCACAGCGGGGCGCCGAGGGCGGTGAAGACGGTCGGCACGACGTACAGCAGACCGGCCCAGTGGCCGCTGTGGTCCCCGAGGGTGGGGAGGATCTCGGTGAGGTACGGCGGCAGACCGAGGGCGGCGAAGGAGGCGACGAAGTAGCAGGCCGCCACCGCGTGCACCTGGCGCCGGTCCAGCCCCGCGGCCTCGGTCGGCCGCGACAGGGGTTCGACGGTCGTCACGAACGGTCCCCGGACAGGAGGTAGTTGGGGCCGTCGGTGTAGTGCTTGTTGATGTCCGCGGCGCCGCTGCGCTCCTTGCTGAGCAGCGACCCGGCGCTCACCATGGCCTTGACCGGCAGCCGTTCGGCGTCCAGCAGGTCGGTGCGCAGCGGTTGCCCGGCCGGTCCCAGCCGGTCGACCGCCTCGCCGAGGACGGTGCGCAGCAGCTCCAGGCTCCGCGCCAGCGGCACCCGGCCGTGCGCGGCCAGGCCGAAGGCGAGCGAGGCGGTGCACAGGTGGCCGGTGATGGTGGTGAACAGGTCGGTGAGTGCGCGGTCCTGCTCGCCGAGGATTCGCGGATCACGGAACTCGGCCACCAGGGCGGCCAGTTCGCGGACCGGGGAGCGGACCGCCCGGGCGGTGTTGACCCGGGGGCCGTCGTTGTCCTTGTAGAGCAGCCGCAGGCCGGTCCCGTCGAGGACCAGCGAGGTGTTCTGCTGGTGCGACTCCAGGGCGATGCCGTGGCCGAACAGGGTGGTCTGCCAGTCGACCAGCAGCCGCAGCAACTCCTCGTACAGCGCGGGGACGGAGCCGTGGTGGAAGCGGTCGGCCAGGTGGTCGATCACCAGCCGGCCGTCGGGCGCCTCGGCGAGCAGGGCGGCCAGCGGGACGCTGACGGCGTCGTCCAGGCCCTCCGGGTAGCGGCGCAGCAGGACGGCCAGCAGCTCGTCCTCGGCGTGGGCGTAGTGCTGTTCGTCGGCGTGCAGGATCCGCCCGGCGAAGCGCGGTTCGCGGGCGGCCACGGCCTCCACCAGGCGCTGTCCGACCGCGCCGTTGACCAGGGTGACCGGCTTGATGGTGCGGCGGTTGCGCAGGCCCAGGGTGGCGGTGGCGAGCGGCAGTTTGAGGTGGCAGGACGGGTCGGCGGCCACGGCGACGGTGCGCATGGACAGCGTGGGGAGCACTTCGAGGTACGGCTCGGGGGCGAGCACCGCGCCCGGCACGATCCGGGTGAAGTCCTCGTCCGAGGTGAGCGGATGGACCGGAACGGTGGCGAACTCGCCCGGTACGCCCAGCTGTTCGGCGCTCGGCCACCAGGCGGGCAACGGACCGTCGCCGTGCACGGTCAGCCGGCCGGCCGGGACGGCGAGCCAGCGCAGCTCGAAGCTCGGGTGGAACTCCGGCGCGTAGGAGCGGAGTTGGGCCTCGCTCAGGCCGGAGCGGCCACGCGCGGTCGGGTAGACCGGGTGGTCCAGGAAGGCGGCGAGGGCCTCGAAGCCGAGCGCGGCGCGCGGGCCGGCCCAGTCCGCCACGTCCTTGCCGTAGCGCTCGGCGAGTTCGGCGTGCACCTCGGGCCGCACCCGGTCGTGCAGCTCCATGGTGGCGAGGGTCTGCCGGCACTCCTCGGCGAAGGCCAGGTGGCCGGGGCGGTCCAGCGGATCGGCCCGCTCCGCCAGCAGGGCCAGGACGGCGGTCAGTTCGGTGAGCCGGGCGCCGTCGACCTCCAGCTCCGGCAGCCGGGCGGCGTGGTCGGCCTGGAAGCCGTCGGGGGCGACCGGCAGGGCGAGCGAGCCGTCGCTCAGCCAGGGGCCGTCGGGGCGCTGCTCCAGGGTGCCTCGGCTGCGCAGGCCGAGCACGTCCTCCCGCAGCAGGGCGGACAGCACCCGCAGGGTGAGCTGCTCGGCCGGGGTCGAAGCGGCGGGGGCCGTTGCGGTGGGGGTCGGCCCGGCGAGGGTCGAAGCGGCGGGGGCCGTTGCGGTGGGGGTCGGCCCGGCGAGGGTCGAAGCGGCGGGGGCCGTTGCGGTGGGGGCGGGATGATCGGCCGGGTTCATGAGGTGATCTCCCAGCGGTTGGCGGCGATGAACTCCGCGACCGCGCCGTCCACCGCATCCTGGTCCGGACCGACCGCCCAGACGATGCCCAGGTAGTCGCGGTTGGTGCGGTAGAGCTCGTGCCGGGCGCCGAGCTCGCGCACCGGCAGGTAGGACAGCGTGACCCCGTCGGCCCGTCGCTCGAAGTGCGGCTCGGGGGCGGCGGTCAGGGTGCCGGGCTGCTCGGCGCAGACCCGCTCGTGGCGGGCCCGCCGGTCGCCGCGGGCTCCCAGGTCGGCGGGCAGCTCCTCGCCGAGGTGGGCGCGCAGCACCAGCTCGAAGTAGGGGATCCCGAGGATCTCGGCGAGCATCAGGTCGCACTGGTCGCCGATGGCGCGGTAGTTGACCTCGATGATGCGGGCGCGGCCGTCCGACTGGAGGACGAACTCGGTGTGGCAGGCGCCGAGTCCGACCCCGAGGGCGTCGAGCTGGGCGAGCACCTGCTCGACCACCGGGTGGGGGTGCGCCGGGGTGAAGGTCAGCACCTCTTCGATGAAGTCCGGCGGCGGGGAGAGCCGGGTGCGGAAGCCGCCGAGGACGCGCCTGGTCCGGCCGTCGCCCAGGGTCTCCAGGGTGCACAGCTCGCCGGCCAGGAACTCCTCGACCACCAGGGTGGCGCCGGGGCGGCGCTGCTGGATCTCCTTGACCCGCAGGGCGAGTTCGGCGGCGTCGGCGACCAGGGTGACGTCCTCGCTGGCGACGCCCTCGCGCGGCTTGACGATGCACGGGAACGAGGGGGTGAGGCCGCTCGGGTCCTGCCCGGGTGCCAGCTCGGCGGACTCCACCGCGTCCAGGCCGCGCTCGGCGAGGTGGCGGCGCAGCTCGCCCTTGTTCTTGGCCCGCAGGGCGGCCTTCCAGTCCTTGCCGGCCAGGCCGAAGTACTCGGCGACCAGGGCGGTCTGGGTCTGCAGGTGGTCGCTGTTGCTGAACACCGCGGCCGGGGTGTGGTGCTGGGATATCAGGCCGATGACCTCGCGGAAGTCCTGGACGTCGCACTCCACCACCTCGCAGGCGAACTCCGCTCTGGCGTACGCGCGTTGGTGGGCCTCGACGTGGTCGGTGAGGACGGTGACGTCGAGTCCGAGCCGGGCGGCGGCGGGCAGGAAGCCGCGGGTGACCGAGTCGGTGGGGTTGAGGGCGAGCAGGTAGAGCCGCATGGGGATGGTCCTCGGGGCGTGGGGGCGGACGAAGGACGGCGAACAGATGACAGAGTTCGAAATCTGTTATCTGTTATCTGTCGTCTGAAAGATGAACTCTGAAAGTTGAATTCTGAAATCTGTTCGCCGTCAGCTGTTCGTTGTGGCGCGACGACTACTTGGGCGCGTCCACGCCCGCCGCCTTGGCGATGTCGACGAGCATCGCGTCCGCGGCCTGGACGCCGATGCCGGACATCCAGGTCTCGTCCGGCACGGTGAAGACCTTGTTGTTCTTGACGGCGTTCAGGCCCTGCCAGACCGGGGTCTGCTGGACCTCGCTCTCCTTGGTCTTGGACGGGTCGTCAGCAGTGGTGACGAACACCAGGTCGGCGTCGGCCTGGCTGACCTGCTCGGCGCTGACCTCGATGATGTTCTTGTCCACGTCCTGCGGGGCCGGGCGGGTCAGGCCGACGTCCTTGAGCACCACGCCGCTGTACGAGGCCTTCGCGTACAGGCGGGTCGGCCCGGCCACGAAGCGGACCACCGAGGCGGTCGGCATCGTCCCGTTGTACTTGGCCTTGATCGCCTCGCCCAGCTTGTGCGCCCGCTCCTCGTAGTCGGCCAGCGCCTTCTTCGCCTCGTCCTCCTTGCCGAGGGCCTGGGCGTACAGCGCCAGGTTCTCCTTCCACGGGAAGCCGGTGGTCTCGGCCAGCACGGTCGGCGCGATCGCGTTCAGCTGGTCGTACACCTTGGCGTGCCGGACCTTGGAGGAGAGGATCAGGTCGGGCTTGAGGGAGGTGATCAGCTCCAGGTTCGGCTCGTTCATCGGGCCGACGTCCTTGGTGTCCTTGATCTTGTCCTTGAGGTAGTTCGGGAACCCGCCCTCGGTCTTCATGTGCGGGGACACCGCGCCGACCGGCGTGATGCCGAGCAGCGTGACGTCGTCCAGCTCACCGCTGTCCAGCACCACGACGCGCTTGGGCTGGGACTTGATCTGGGCGGTCCCGGCGGCGTGCTTGACGGAGCGCGGGAAGCCGGCGGCGGTGCCGGCCGAGGCGGCGGCGGAGGAGCCGGAGTCACCGCCGGACTTGGCGCCGTCCCCGTTGCTGCCGCAGGCGGCGAGGAGCGTGGCGGACAGCGTGACGGCGAGGACGGCGACGGGGAGTCGGCGGTTCATCGGAGTTCCTTGGATCGGGTCGAACGGGGAGGCGGAAGAGAAGGGGGGACGGGAGGAGGAGGTCAGACGGTGGCCGACGCGGCGGACGCGGCGGACACGGCGGCAGTGCGCACCCGGGCCCGCGGCACGACCAGCGGAGTGCCGGTCTCCGGGTCGGGCACCACCCGGCACGGCACGCCGAAGACGGCCTCGACCAGTTCGGCCGTCAGGACCTCCGCGGGCGGACCGGCCGCGGCGAGCCGCCCGTCCTTGAGCACCACCAGGTGGTCGGCGTACCGCGCGGCCTGCCCGAGGTCGTGCAGCACCATGACGACGGTGCGTCCGGCCTCGGTGTGCAGGTCGGCGACCAGGTCGAGCACGTCGAGCTGGTGCCGCAGGTCGAGGAAGGTGGTCGGCTCGTCGAGCAGCAGCAGGTCGGTCTCCTGGGCGAGCGCGAGCGCGATCCAGACCCGCTGGCGCTGCCCCCCGGAGAGCCGGTCGACCTGCCGGTCGCGCAGTTCGGCGGTCCCGGTGCGCTCCAGCGCCTCCTCGACCGCGGCCTGGTCGGCCTTGGACCACGGGCTGAGCATCCGCTGGTGCGGGTAGCGTCCGAGCCGGACCAGCGCCTCGACGGTGACCGCCTCCGGCGTGACGGGCTGCTGCGGCAGCAGGCCCATCCGTTTGGCGAGGGTGCGGGCGGGCATCCGGTGGATGTCGGCGCCGTCGAGGGTGACCGTGCCGGCGGCCGGGTCGAGCAGCCGGACGAGGCCGCGCAGCAGGGTCGACTTGCCGCAGGCGTTCGGTCCGACGATCGCGGTGACGGCGCCGCCGGGGAGTTCGAGGTCGAGGCCGTCGACGATGGTCCGGTCGCCGTAGCGCAGTCCGAGGCCGTGGGCGGCGAGCCGGTTGGCGGTCGCGGGGGCCGGGAGGGAGGTCATCAGCTGCTCCTCTGGGGAAGCCGGCCCTGGCGGATCATCAGCACCAGGAGCCAGGGCGCGCCGAGGGTGGCGGTGACGGCACCGACCGGCAGGCCGTGGACGGGGATCACGTGCAGCACGAGGAGGTCGGCCGCGAGCAGCAGCACGGCGCCGGTGAGCGCGGTGAGGCCGAGGGTGCCGGGGGTGGGCGGCCCGGCGAGCAGTCGGACCAGGTGGGGGACGGCGAGGGCGACGAAGGCGACCGGTCCGGTGAGGGCGGCGGCCAGCGAGGCGAGGGTGATGGTGAGCAGCAGCAGCCAGAGCCGGTCCCGGGCGGGGTCGAGGCCGAGGCCGCCGGCCGAGTCGTCGCCGAGGTCGAGGACGGCGACCCGCCGCTGGCAGAGCACGAGGGCTCCGGCGGTGAGGGCGATGGCGGTGCCGCCGATCCACACCTCGGTCCAGTTGCGCCCGTACAGCGAGCCGGTGGTCCACTGCATGGCGGAGGAGGCCAGTTCGGCCGGGAACCGTACGATCATCAGGTTCACGGCGGCGGCCAGGCCCTGCTGGACCGCCAGGCCGACCAGCACCAGCCGGGTCACGGCCATCCTGGAGCGCCAGGCCAGGCCGCCGAGCAGCAGCGCGGCGAGCAGCCCGCCGCCGACCGCGGCCAGCGGGATCAGCTGCTGGGAGGCGCCGGTGGCGAGCATCAGCACCGCGCCGAAGGAGGCGCCGCCGGTGATCCCGATGGTGTCGGGGGCGGCCAGCGGGTTGCGGAACAGCCGCTGCAGCATCGAGCCGGCCATCGCCAGCCCGGCTCCCGCGATCAGCGCGGACACCACGCGCGGCGCCCGGAACTGCTGCACCACCAGGACGTCGCCGGACTGGCCCTGGCCGAACAGTGCGCGCAGCGCGTCCCAGGCGGAGATGTTCACCTGGCCGGTGCCGAGCGCGATGCCGGTGAGCACCACCAGCAGGGCGACGGCCAGCAGCGACCAGGCGGCGGTACGGGCCCGGCGGCGCGCGATCGCGCCCATCGGGACGGCGAGCGAGCTCATGCGCCCACCCCGTTCCGGTCGGCGGTCGTCCCGCTCACGCCACGCACGGTGCACCTCTTGACGGTTCGCTGGTTCCGGTCGTTCACTTGGCCACCTTCCGGGCCAGCACCGCGAGCAGCGGCGCGCCGAGGAAGGCGGTGACGATGCCGACCTCGATCTCGGAGGGCTGCACCACGAGCCGGCCGAGCACGTCGGCGGCGAGCAGCAGCAGCGGGCCGGTGATCAGGCAGCCGGGCAGCAGCCAGCGGTGGTCGTTGCCGAGGAGGGCGCGGACCAGGTGCGGCGCGGCCAGTCCGATGAACGCCACCGGTCCGGAGACGGCGACCGCACTGCCCGCGAGCAGGACGACGGCCAGTCCGCCGACCACCCGGATCCGCGCCACCGGCACGCCCAGTGCCTGGGCGGTCTCGTCGCCCAGGGCCAGCGCGTTGAGCGCGGGGGAGATCGCGAAGGCGGCCACCAGGCCGAGCGCCAGGAACGGCAGCACCGGGGTGAGGGTGTCCAGGTGGCGTCCGGCGATCGAGCCGGCCAGCCAGAACCGGGCCTCGTCCAGGGTGCGGTGACTGGCCAGCATCAGCGCGGAGGTCCAGGAGGTGAGCACCACGGTGAGCACGGTGCCGCCGAGCGCGAGCCGGATCGGGTCGAGGTCCCCGCCGCGCCGGGACATGCCGTAGGCGGAGACGGCGGCGACGGCCGCCCCGGCGAAGGCGAACCAGACGTACTGGGAGGGGCGGGAGAGGTCCAGCGCGTAGATCGCGGCGACCACGGCGAGGCTCGCGCCGGCGTTGATGCCGAGGGTGACCGGGGAGGCCAGCGGGTTGCGGGTGACGCCCTGGGCGACCGCCCCGGCGACGCCGAGCGCGGCTCCGACGGCCAGGCCGATGAGCGTGCGCGGGACCCGAAGGCCCGTCACCACGTCGGCGTCCCCGCCGTGGGCGGCGCCGGTGAGGGCGTCGACGACGGTGGACAGCGGGATGGCGCGGGAGCCCAGCGCGAGGCTCAGGGCGGCGCACAGCACGAGTGCGGCCACACCGGCGACCAGCAGCAGCGGCCGCTGGAGCGCCGCCGCGGGACGGGGCGTCGCCGGGGCTGTGGTGGCGGGTGGGTCGGTTCTCAGCACGAGTCGACATCTTAGGTTAGGTTTGCCTAAATTCGTCAAGATCGTGCCGATGGTCGTACATCACACAGGGGTGCGCAGCTCGGTGGTCGGTGCACCCTTTGAGGCATTGTAAGGTGAGCCTCACCTTAACGATCACTCGGAGTCGAACTCGGGAGTGCGGATGGTCCCCGGAACACCCCTGCCCGTCGCACCCGCCTGCTCCCGGCCGGTCGACTCCCGGCCCGTTCGCCCCGGGGACCGGTCGACCGTCCTCACCGGCGACTACCGGCGGCTGCGCGACCTCTGCCCCGCGCTCCGGCTGCACCTGCTCGACCCCGCCGAACCCGACCCCTCGGCCGCCGACGGCTGGTACTCGGGCGCCCGACTCGCCACCGACGAACAGGCCCTGGCCGCCGTCCTGGCCGGGGCGGAGGAGCGGATCGCCGCCGAACACGGCCGCGCGCCCCGCCCGCACGTCACCGCCTCCCGACTGCTCCACCACTACGCCTGGTCCGTCTGCCTGCTCGTCGCCGGCCCCTGGCACCTCGCCCGGCGCGTCCCCGCCGTCGACCCCGCCGACCTCTGGCTGCACGCCCCGACCGGCGACCTCGCCCTGCGCCCGCGCGGGCACGTCACCCTCCCCGGCGACGACGAACTGCGCGCCGAACTACGGGCCGCCGTGGTGGCCCACCTCGAACCGGTGCTCGCCGCGTTCGCCGGACCGACCCGGCGCCGCGACCGCGCGCTCTGGGGCATGGTGACCGACGACCTCGCCTCCGCCGTCTGGTACCTCGGCCGGATGCTCGACGCGCAGGACGACGCGGCCGGGGGTACTACGGCCGGGAGCGCTACGGCTGGGGGTGTCACGGCCGGGGAGGACGCCGCCGTCGTCGCCGCCGCGGCCCTGCTGCCCGGCGGCACCCTGCCGCTGCCCGGAGCCGCCGACTTCCGCCGGCTGCGCACCCCGGACGGCCAGGACCACCACACCCGCACCCGGCTCGGCTGCTGCCTCTACTACGCCGTCGGGCCCGAGGCGCTCGCCTGTCTGACCTGCCTGCGCACCACGGACGAGGAGCGGATCCGCCGGTTCTGACGGACGGTCCACGGAACGCGCCCCGCCCCTGCCCGGCCCGCGCCCGCCCTAACGCTCGGTGCCGGTGCCGGGGCCTTTGGCGCCGTCCGGCCGGCGCAGCACCGCCACGCCACGGTCCAGGTCGACCCCGAAGTGCGGCGGGGCTCCGGCCAGGGTGTCGTCCCGGCGGGAGGTCTGCTCCCGGCGCTGCTCGACCTGGATCCGCTTGCCCGGACTGAACAGCGCGTGCATCTCGCCCAGCACGCCGCCACCGCCACCGCCGCCACCACCGGCCCCAGGCGTGCGCTCACGACGACGCGGCGAGGACTCGGACCACACCTGCCAACTCGCCAGTAGCACCAGCCCGACCGCGGCCAAGGCCACGCACGCCACTCCCACGACCAGCCCCATGTCAGGCCCAACGTGTCGTCCCGACATGAGCGTTCCCGGTTCCGGGCCCGCAGCGGTTACGCTGCCCGCGACCCTAAGGAGAGCTCTCACCCATGACTGTGCGCGGAACCCTCGTGGACATTCCGGCAGCAGACGGCGCCGCCGACGCCTATCTCACCCACCCCGATGACGGCCTGCCCCACCCCGGCGTGCTGCTCTACCAGGACGCCTTCGGGCTCCGGCCCCACCTGAAGGCCATGGCCGACCGGATCGCCGAGGCCGGGTACACCGTCCTCGTCCCCAACCTGTACTACCGCAGCGGCCGCGCACCGCTGGTGGAACTGCCCGAGATGATCGACATCGAGCAGTGCGACGAGATCTTCGCCCAGCTCGGCCCGCTGCTCCTCGCCGCCAGGGACCCGGAGACGGCCGCGCGCGACGCGGGCGCCTTCCTGGCCTGGTTCGAGGAGTCCCCGCTGGTCCAGGACGGTCCGATCGGCGTCACCGGCTACTGCCTCGGCGCCTACCTGGCCCTGAGCGCCGCCGTCAGCCACCCGGACCGGATCGCCGCGGTCGGCGGCTTCCACGGCGGCCACCTGGCCACCGACCGCCCGGGCAGCCCGCACCTGCGCGCCGAACGCATCACCGCGGAGCTGTACTTCGGCCACGCCGACCAGGACGTGTCGATGCCGCCCGAGCAGATCGCCCGCCTCGACGAGGCGCTCACCGCCGCCGGGGTCCGCCACCGGGCGGAGGTGTACGAGGGCGCCGGGCACGGCTACACCCAGGCTGACACCACCCGGTACGACGCGGGCGGTGACGCCCGGCACTGGTCGGCACTGTTCGACCTGTTGAAGCGCAACCTGCCGGCGTAGCGCCCCGGTTCGCCGCCCAGGCACCCCAGGCACCCCAGGCACCCCCGGCCGGTCGTGGACGGAGCGACGTAAGGTGGCTCCGTCGTGGCGGCCGATCGGGGGAGCGGAAGTGGCAACCAGCAGGTGGGGTGTGCGGGCCGGCCGGGCACCGGCCCCGACCGGAGTGCAGCAGGTCATCGCCGAGGCACTGGCCGAGCACCTGCCCGGCGGTGTGCGCCGGGGTGAACTCGACCGTGGCGGACGGGCGTTGCGCTGGCTGGAGGCAGGGCCCGGCGCGGTGCCAGTGCCGGAGCCGGGCGACGGTCCGGGGTCGGGCTCCGGGCCGGGTGGCGGTGTGCCGGTCGTCCTGGTCACCGGGATGGGCACCAGCTCGCTCACCTGGGCCCCGCTGCTGCCCGAACTCGCCGGGTGGGCCAGGGTCGTGGCGTACGACCGGGCCGGGCTCGGCGCCAGCGAACCCGACCGCTCCCCGGCCCCGACCCTGGCCGCGCAGGTCGCGGACCTGGCCGCGCTGGTCCGGCACCTGGACGCAGGGCCGTCACCCGAGGTACCGGTCACCGTGCTGAGCGCGACGCTGGGGCTGCCCCGAGGGCTGCGGGCCCGCTTCACCGCCGCGCAGGCGCGGATCACGGCCGGTGCCGCCCTCGGCGTTCACCTGGTGGTGCCCGGGGCCGGGCACGCCGTCCACCAGGACCGGCCGGGGGTGGTCGCCGAGGCCGTCCGGGCCGTGTCCCGGCAGGTCCGAATCGCCCGGAAGGCCTGACTTCCCGGGGCAATCCCCCTCCTCACAGCGGCTGCTGGGCCCGCGGCACGCTCTGGCACACTGTGTGCCGACGACCCGGCGGGGAGGGTCATGACACCTGGGGGCAGGGGAGATGAGTAGCGCGGGCACCGTGCTCGGCGGGCGGTACACGCTGGTCGAGAAGGTCGGCGGCGGGGGGATGGGGTCGGTCTGGCGGGCCGAGGACGGGGTGCTGGCCCGGCCGGTCGCCGTGAAGATCCTCCGCGCGGACCTGTTCGAGGACGGCACCGGCCTCCAGCGGTTCCGCCGTGAGGCCCAGCTGGTCGCCGCGGTCGACCACCCCGGCATCGTGGGCGTGCACGACTACGGGGAGAGCGGCGGGGACGGCGACGACGCCCGCTGCGCCTACATCGTGATGGACCTGATCGAGGGCCGGCCGCTGGACCGGGTGCTCGAGGACGACGGTCCGATGAGCGCCGAGCGGGCGCTGCGCCTGCTCGCCGACGCCCTGGACGCGCTGCACGCCGCCCACCGGCGGGGGATCGTGCACCGTGACCTCAAGCCCTCCAACCTGATGGTGCGCGAGGACGGCGGGGTGGTGATCACCGACTTCGGCATCGCCCGGGCCGTCGCCAGCACCAAGCTCACCGCGCCGTACGCGGTCATCGGCACCGCGGCCTACATGTCCCCCGAGCAGGCCTCGGGGGAGACCACCGGCCCGGCCTCCGACCTGTACTCGATCGGCGTGGTCGGCTACGAGCTGCTCGTCGGGCGTGTGCCGTACCAGGGCGAGGGGCCGCTGCAGGTCGCGCTCAAGCACGTCAACCAGCCGGTACCGGAGTTGCCGGAGACCTTCCCGGCGGCGGTCCGGGCGCTGATCGCCACCGCGCTGGCCAAGCAGCCCGAGGACCGCTTCGAGAGCGCCGCCGGGATGGCGGCGGCGGCCCGGGTGGCGATCGGGCTGCCGGGGGCGGCCCGGAAGGCTGCGGACAGCGGGACGGTCGACCTCCGGGCGGACGCCGGTGCGGCCCCGGCGGGCGGTGCGGCCCCGGCGGGCGGTGCGGCGCCCGGTGCTGCGCCCGCTGACCCGGCCGGTGCGGCTCCTGGTGCCGCGGACGCCGCCGCAGTCGTCCCGGCGGGGGCCGCTGTCGGCGCCGCACCAGCCGCTCCGGAGCAGTTGGTGCGGACGGACCCGCAGGCGGAGACCGAGCCGGGCCGACGCCGCTCGCGCCGTACCCTGCTGCTCCCGGTGGTCGTCCCGATCGTGATCTCGATGGGCACGGCGACGGTGCTGCTGGTCGACCGCGGCCCCGGCCGGTCCGACGCGGCCGTGCCGCCCGCCGCCCAGCCCACTGTGGTGGTGACGGTCCCGGCGGCCCCGGCCGCCACCACCCCGGCCGCAACCACCTCCGGACCCGTCACGCCGTCACCGACCGACACCCCGTCGGCCGCCCCGAGCGCCGACCAGCAGGCCACCGTCGGCTGGGCGCCGCCCGGCACCCAACTGCCCGTACCCGTACCGGCCCAGGGCGGCGGCGGAAGCGGCGGCGCCCAGGGGCGCGGCGGCTCGAACCCCGGTGGCGGCGCGGCCGCCGGAGGGGCTTCGGGTGGCCAGCCCGCCGGCGGGGGGACGGCGGCGGACCAGCCGCCGTCCAAGCCCGGCAACCCGGCCTCCCAGGGCGGCGGTTCAGGCGGCTCGGGCAGTTCGGGCGGTTCGGGCGGTTCGTCGGCGGGTGGGAACCCGCCCGCCCCGCCGGCGGCCGGCCGCCCCGCGTCCTGCGGCGGCAGCAGCTGGAGCACCATCGTCAGCGTCAAGGACGGCCGCCCGATCGGGATGCGCAGCGACAACCTCAACGGCGACAACCCGATCGTCCTCGGCGGCGCCTCGCAGTACGGCTGGGTGCGCGCCACCGACCCGGGCAACTGGATCCTGTTCAACGCCTGCAACAACGGCGGCCCCCAGCTCGTCCAGACCATGGACGGCAAGGTCGTGCTGAGCAACGGTTTCAGCTTCCTGACCCGGTGGACGGTCCGCAACGGCAGCACCCCGGGCTCGTACACGCTGGGCGACTACCAGAACCAGTCGTGCATGACGGACAACGGCCCCGGCAACGAGCTCACCATGGTCGCGTGCACACCCGGGAACACGGCGCAGGAGTGGAGGCTGCAGTGACGGACGCAACGAGCGGCGCGGCGAGCGGTGCAACGAGCGGCGCGGCGACGGACGGCGCGGCGACGGACGGGGTGACCGGGAGCGGTGAAGTGGTGCTCTACTGGCGCCCCTTGTGCACCTACTGCATGAAGCTGCGGTTCGGGCTGCTCTTCACCCGCCTGCGGTACAGCCGCCGCTTCACCCGGGTCGACATCTGGAAGGACCCGGACGCGGCCGCCTACGTGCGCTCGGTCGCGGACGGCAACGAGACCGTGCCGACGGTGCGGGTGGCCGGCCGTCCGATGGTGAACCCCTCGTTGCGTCAACTGCTGGCCGCCGCACGGGAGTACGGCGCGTAGGCGGCCGGTCACCGGGGCGCCGGTCCTATCAGGCCGTCGCCCCGGCGGGCAAGGGCGTTCGATGGCGGGACCTCGCCAATGGGGCGTCAAGGGTGTGTATGGAAACTTCTACAAGGATGTAAAAGCCGATCGGCCGGTCATCGGTATTGACACCCCGGCCGGTGGTCGGTGACCGATCCGCTGTCGGCGCAGGCGGTCGGGCCTGGTTCGGATCGGAACCCCCTGCAAGGCCGCTCGCATTGCCCCGGTTTGACCGCCTTTTGAATCCCTTTACCAACTGGCGGGACCTGGCCAATCACTGATGCAGACCTGTCAATTCATCTGTTGGATTGTCATGCTTCTGGTCACCCCCCAGCGGTAGCCCCCACCCCCACCCCTCGGTGGCAAGCCGCTCGACCGCACGGGGTTCCTGCACGTCAGCGCCCGCTCCGCCCCACAGGTGCCGACCCCGGCCCCCGGAGCGTGGTGCGACCGCGCCCAGACGCGGTTTCCCGGAAGGACTCTTACGTTGAAGCGTAAGCTCGCTGCTGTCGCCGTGCTCTCGGCCACGGCCATGCTGACCGGTGTCATCCAGGTGGCCACCACCGCCCAGGCCGCCCCCGCGGCCCCGTCGCTGCAGGCGCAGGCCGCCTCGCAGCACGCGGCCGTGCTCGCCGTGGCCAACGGCCAGTCCGCCCCGCTCGCCCAGGTGCTCGGCCTCGGCGGCCAGGAGAAGCTGGTGGCCAAGGACGCCGTCGTCGACCAGGACGGCACCAAGCACCTGCGCTTCGAGCGCACCTACGCCGGCCTTCCGGTGATCGGTGGCGACCTGGTCGTCCACCAGAAGTCCGACGGTGGCGTGAAGTCGGTCGACAAGGCCGTCTCCGCCCGGATCGCGCTGCCGAGCCTGACCCCGAAGATCCCCGCGGACAAGGCCGCCGACCAGGCCGCCGGCACGGTCAAGGCCACCATCGGCCAGACCATCGACGCCGACCAGGCCCCGATCACCGGCGTCCACCAGGTCGGCAAGGCCGAGCTGGTCGTCTGGGCCACCGACGGCAACCCGCGCCTGGCCTACCGGACCACCGTCGAGGGCGTGCGCGCCGACGGCACCCCGAGCGCCCAGATCCTGGTCACCGACGCGGCCGACGGCAAGGTCCTCTCCACCCACGAGAAGATCGAGACCGCCACCGGCACCGGCAACGGCATCTTCGTCGGCCAGGTCTCCCTCAACACCAACCAGAACGGCTCGCAGTTCGAGCTCAAGGACACCAGCCGCGGCGGCCAGTCCACCACGGACATGAGCAACAGCGAGTCGGGCAGCGGGTCGCTGTTCGCCAACCCGAGCAACAGCTTCGGCGACGGCACCAACAACAGCCGCGAATCCGCCGCCGTGGACGCCCAGTTCGGCGCCGCCACCACCTGGGACTTCTACAAGAACACCTTCGGCCGCAACGGCATCCGCAACGACGGCGTCGGCGCCCTCAGCCGGGTCCACTACGGCTCCAACTACGTCAACGCGTTCTGGAGCGACGACTGCTTCTGCATGTCGTACGGCGACGGCAACAACAACAGCGCCCCGCTCACCGAACTCGACGTGGCCGGCCACGAGATGAGCCACGGCGTCACCGCGGCGACCGCCAACCTGAACTACTCGGGAGAGTCCGGCGGCCTCAACGAGGCCACCTCCGACATCATGGGCACCATGGTGGAGTGGTACGCGAACCTGCCCGCCAACCCGCCGAACTACCAGATCGGCGAGCTCATCAACATCAACGGCGACGGCAAGCCGCTGCGCTACATGGACCAGCCGAGCCAGGACGGCAACTCGGCCGACTACTGGGACGCCAACGTCGGCAACCTGGACGTGCACTTCTCGTCCGGCGTGGCCAACCACTTCTTCTACCTGCTGTCCGAGGGCAGCGGCGCGAAGACGATCAACGGGTTCAACTACAACAGCCCGACGGCGGACGGCTCCTCGCTCGCCGGCATCGGCCGGGACAAGGCCGCGCAGATCTGGTACAAGGCGCTGACCGCGTACTTCACCTCGACGACCGACTACGCGGGCGCCCGTGTGGCCACCCTGAGCGCGGCGTCGGACCTGTACGGCGCCAACAGCGCCGAGTACAACGCGGTCGCGGCCACCTGGACCGCGGTCAACGTCAACTGACTCGGGCCTGAGCCGGGTCGGGCCTGAGTTGGGCAGGCCCGACCCGGGGCGCGTCCGAGCAGGTCCCGGTCGGACTGTGGGTGCCGAACGGCCGGGTCGGGCGGCGGGGGCGACGGTGTGCGGACCACCGTCGCCCCCGCCGTCGTGCGTGCGTGGCGGCGCTGCGGGGTGGCGCTGCGGGGCCCGGGTTCGGGTTCTGGCGTCGGGTGCGTCGGACGGCTGACGGGCGACAGACGACAGACGACAGGCGACAGGCGACAGCGAACAGATAACGGATGTCAGATAACAGATGTTGAAATCTGTCATCTGTTATCTGTTATCTGTTTGCTGTGATCTGTTCGCCGTGATCTGTCAGTCGCCGGCCGTCCGCCCCCACCCGCCGGCCGTCACGCCAGGTCCTTGCGGATCTGGTCCAGGATCAGCCCGGCTCCGGTGTAGCCGATGCCGAGCATCCAGAGGCTGTCGTCCACCTGGTACACCCGGCCGGTGCGGACGGCGTCGATGTTCTTCCACAGCGCTCCCTCGGTGATCCGGGCCCGGTCGGACTTCGCCGCGTCCCCGTACACCGAGTAGAAGATGACGTCGGCCGCCGCCTGGTCCACCTGCTCGGGGCTGATCTCCAGTGAGAACCCCGGCTTGCCCTGGTTGGCCGGGCGGCCGAGCCCGAGGTCCTTGAACAGTGAGCCGACGAAGGTGTCGTCGAGGTAGAGCCGGGTGGGCGCGCCGGCCAGGAAGCGGGCCATCTCGACCCGGGTGGCCGCTGCCTTGGCCGGCCCGCCCAGTGCGGTCACGAGGTCCCGGACCTTGGTCCGGTACGCCGCGTCCGCCGTCTCGGCCTCGGTCGCGCGCCCCATCGCCTCAGCGTGCAGCTGGACGTTCTCCTTCCAGGTCGGGCCGGTGGTCCTGGACAGTACGGTCGGAGCGATCCTGGAGAGCTGGTCGTACCGCTTGTCGTCGCGGACCTGGTTGCTGAGGATGAGGTCCGGCCGCAGCGCCGCGATCGCCTCCAGGTTGGGCTGGCCGATCGCGCCGACCGCCTTCGTCCCGGCCAGCCGCTCGGCGGGGAGGTACCCGGGGAAGGGCGCGCCCTCGCTGACGGTGGTGGCGCCGACCGGGCTCAGCCCGAGGGTGACCACCGAGTCGAGGGCGTCGGTGTCCAGGGCCACCACCCGCGCGGCCCGGTCCGGTACGGTGCTCGTGCCGCGCGCGTGCTGGACGGTACGGGTGCCGCCGGAGCCGGTCGGACCGCCGCCCGGCGTGGGGGAGTCGGCCCCGCAGGCGGCGAGCGCGAGGCCCGGGGCGAGCCCGGCGGCGAGGCCGAGTGCCGTGCGGCGACTGAGAGTTCGGCGGTCGGGGGTTCGACGGCCGAGGGTGCGGGGCATCGGCGGCTCCTCAACGGACTGACGGGGCGCGGAAATCCCTGCCCGCCCAGCCGACCCGCTACGCCTCGGAGTCGTACTCCCGTCGCTGGCGCAGCAGTTCGGCGTACTCGGCCCGCACCCGGCGGTCCATCGCGAGGGTGAACTGCGCGTCGGCGACGGTGCGGGCGAGCGGCCGTACCCGCAGGATGCGTTCGGTGAGCCGGGCCGCCTCGCCCGGCGCCAGCGGGGTGTCGGCGGAGAGCACGCTGAGCAGGTGGTCGCTGACCACGTCGATGAAGATCTCGGCGATGGCGTCGACGTGCTCCCGGGTGCGCCGGCTGGCGTCCAGGACGGCCGAGAGCGGTACGCCCTCGGCGACCAGCTCGGTGGTGGCGTCCATCAGCCGGCGGCTGACGTGGGTGATCCCGTCCTCCTCGACGGTGATGTAGCCCTGGGCGATCGATTCGGCGGTGTTCTCCTCGGTGAGCTGGTCCCCGAAGGCGGCTTTGAGCTCCTCCCACTCCAGGCGCACCGGGGTCTCGTCCGACCAGGGGGCGACGATCGCGGCTTCGAGCCCGATCAGCTCGGCGACGTCCCGCCCGCTCTCGCCGGCGCCGATCAGTTCGGCGATCCCGCCCAGGGTGTGGCCGCGGTCGAGCAGTTCGCCGATCATCCGCAGCCGGGTCAGGTGCTCCTCGCCGTACCAGGCGATCCGGCCCTCCTTGCGGGGTGGTGGGAGCAGCTTGCGCTCACGGTAGAAGCGCAGGGTGCGGGTGGTGATCCCGGCCGCTTCGGCCAGTTCCTCCACCCGGTACTCGCGTTTTCTGTCGCCCGCAGCAGCTCTGACCTTGTCCACGGCGATCAGCATAGGTCCGTCACGTCGGCGGCGGGCCCTGGGGGAAGTCCGGGGACTTCCGGTGGATCCGGGCCGTCGTGCTTCTTCCATCCGGTGTCAGCAAGGACTACCCTGCCAACCATGCCAGTGATTACTGGCGCGATTGGCAGGGTTCCGGGGCACGGCCCCGGAGGTTTCCGAGGGCGCCGCCCCCGGAAGAGCGTGAAGACCACCGCCCCACCCTCAGGAGGAGGCCGCATGGCATCCAGCAGCAAGCGCCCCCGCCCCGGCGCGACCCCGGCGCCCGACCCCGGCGCCGCGACGGAGGCCGTACCGCACGTGCGGGTGGCCGTGATCGGCTCCGGCTTCGGCGGCCTCGGCGCGGCCGTCCGACTGCGCCGCGCCGGCATCACCGACTTCGTCGTCCTGGAGCGCGCGGACTCGGTCGGCGGCACCTGGCGCGACAACAGCTACCCCGGCTGCGCCTGCGACGTGCCCTCGCACCTCTACTCCTTCTCCTTCGCGCCCAACCCCGACTGGCCGCGCAGCTTCTCCGGCCAGCCCGACATCCGCGCCTACCTGGAGAAGGTCGCCACCGTCTTCGGGATACGCCCCCACCTGCGCTTCAACGCCGAGGTGCTGGAGGCCCGTTGGGAGGCCGAGCAGACCCGCTGGCGGATCACCACCGCGGCCGGCCAGTGGACCGCCGACGCCGTCGTCTCCGCCGCCGGACCGCTCGCCGACCCGCAGATCCCCGACCTGCCCGGCCTGAGCGCCTTCCCCGGCAAGGTCTTCCACTCCTCCCGCTGGGACCACGACTTCGACCTGGCCGGCAAGCGGGTGGCGATGGTCGGCACCGGCGCCTCCGCCGCCCAGATCATCCCGTCGATCCAGCCGAAGGTCGGCAAGCTGACCGTCTTCCAGCGCACCCCCGCCTGGGTCCTGCCGCGCCGCGACCGCGAGATCAGCCAGCTGGAGAAATGGCTGCACGGCCGGCTGCCGGTCACCGCCAAGATCCGCCGCGGCACCCTGTTCGCGCTCCGCGAGATGCAGGTCGACGCCTTCGTGCGCCGCCCCGGGCTGCTGCGCGTCGTCCAGCAGCTCGCCGAACGCCACATCGCCCAGGGCGTCGCGGACCCGGCGCTGCGCGCCAGGCTCACCCCGGACTACCGGATCGGCTGCAAGCGCATCCTGCTCAGCAACACCTACTACCCGGCGCTCGCCGCGGCCAACACCGAGGTCGTCTCCTCCGGCCTGCGCGAACTGCGCGGCTCCACCCTGGTGGCCGCCGACGGCAGCGAGCACGAGGTCGACGCCATCGTCTTCGGCACCGGCTTCCACGTCACCGACATGCCCGTCGGAGCCCGGGTGTTCGGCGCGAACGGGACCAGCCTGGCCGAGGAGTGGAAGGACGGGATGGAGGCGCTGCGCGGCTCGGCCGTGCACGGCTTCCCGAACCTCTTCTTCGTGATCGGCCCCAACACCGGCCTCGGCAACAGCTCGATGATCCTCATGATCGAGTCCCAACTGAACTACATGATCGACGCGTTGACCACGCTCGACACGGTGGGCGCCGCCGCCATGCAGCCCACCGTCCGGGCCCAGCGGCAGTGGAACCTGGAACTCCAGCACCGGATGGACCGCACCGTCTGGACCACCGGCGGCTGCCGCAGCTGGTACCTGGACCCGAGCGGCAAGAACACCGTGCTCTGGCCCGGTTCCACGACCTCCTTCCGCCGCGCCACCCGCAAGGTCGACCTGGGCGAGTACGAGCTGATCATGCGCACCGGGCCGAGGACCACCCGTTCCGCCGCTTCCACCGCCGCCCAGGAGGCCACCGCGTGAGCACCGTCCAGCTCCCCGCCGAGTACGTCCAGCCCACGCCCGTCGAGGAGTTGAGCATCCGATCGGCGGACGGCATCCGACTGCACGTCGAGGTGCACGGCCAACCCGGCGCTCCCACCGTGGTGCTGTCCCACGGCTGGACCTGCTCGACCGCCTTCTGGGCCCCGGTGATCCGCGAACTCTCCGACCGCTACCGGCTGGTGGCCTACGACCAGCGCGGCCACGGGCAGAGCGAGATCCCGCCCAGCCGGGCCCGCTACTCCACCCGGGCACTCGCCGAGGACCTGGCCGCCGTGCTCGCGCGGACCGTCCCGGCGGGGGAGCGGGCCGTGCTGGCCGGGCACAGCATGGGGGGCATGACCATCATGGCCGCCGGCGGCCGCCCCGAGGTCGCCGAGCGCACCGCCGCGAACGTCCTGATCTCCACCGGCCCGGCCGACCTGGTCGCCGAACTCACCGTCCTGCCGGACGGCCTGCGCGCCCCGCGTCTGCGGCGCTTCCTGCACCGGCAGCTGCTGCGCTCCCGGATGCCGCTCGGGCCGGTCTCGGGAGTGAGTCGGGCCGCGCTCAAGTACGCGACCATGGGGCCGGGTTCACCTGCCGGGCAGGTCGAGGCGACGGCCCGGATCGTGCACGCCTGCCCGGCCGCGGTCCGCTACCACTGGGCCGGAGTGCTCGACCGGCTGGACGTACGGGCCGGGCTCGGCCGGATCACCGCCCCCACCGCCGTGGTGGCGGGCACCGCGGACCGGCTCACCCCGCCGGTGCACGCCCACCGGATGGTCGCCGAACTCGCCGACCCGCAGGGGCTGTTGCTGCTGCCCGGGGTCGGTCACATGGCGCCGCTGGAGCGTCCGGTGGAGGTCGCGGCCGAGATCCACCGGATGGCCTCCGCCCACCTGGCGGGTGCACCCACCGGGACCGCTTCCGTGCCCGCCCCCGCTCCTGCCGTCGACCCTGCTCCCGCCGTCGATCCCGCCGTCGATCCCGCCGTCGAGAGGACCACCGTCGCATGAATGCCATTCCGCCGCTGTCCGCGCAGGTCGTGGTGGTCACCGGGGCCGCCCGTGGAGTCGGCGCGTCGCTGGCCCGGAAGCTGGCCCGGCGCGGGGCCAAGGTCGCGCTACTGGGCCTGGAACCCGAGGAGTTGAAGGCCGTCGCGGCGCAGTGCGGCGCCGCAGCCACGGCGTGGGAGGTGGACGTCACCGATCTGGAGGCGCTTGCTGACACCGCCGAGCGGATCAAGGAGCACTACGGGCGGATCGACACCGTGGTCGCCAACGCCGGGATCGCGATCGGCGGACCGCTCGCCGACAGCGACCACCGGGCGTTCAGCCGGGTGATCGAGGTCAATCTGCTCGGCAGCGTCGCCACCGCGCGGGCCTTCCTGCCGGTCCTCACCGAGAGCCGCGGCTACCTGCTGCAGATCGCCTCGCTCGCCGCGCTCACGCCCGCACCGCTGATGAGCGCCTACTGCGCCAGCAAGTCCGGGGTGGAGGCCTTCGCCCACTCGATCCGCGCCGAGGTCGCCTACCAGGGCGTCAAGGTCGGTGTGGGGTACCTGAGTTGGACCGACACCGACATGGTGCGCGGTGCCGACGAGGACGCCGTGCTCAAGCAGATGCGCAGCCGGCTGCCGTGGCCGGCCAACAAGACGTACCCGCTGGAGCCGGCCGTGGACCGGATCGTCGCCGGGATCGCCCGGCGCTCGGCCCATGTGTACGCCCAGGCGTGGCTGCGCGGGATGCAGCCGGTGCGCTGGCTGCTGCCGAGCCTGATCGCCGTGGTCGGCTCCCGCGACGTCGCCAAGCTCGCCCCGCAGCTCGCGGCCACCGCCGCCTCCCGCCTGCGCGCGGTCGGGGCCGGCGGCGCGGCTGACACCGCGGTGCGGAGGGAGCGGACGGGGCGGGGGACTGACGGCTGACAGCGAACAGCTGACAACTGACAGATGACGGATAACAGATGACGGATAACAACTTTCGAAATCTGTCATCTGTCAGTTGTCACCCGCCACCCTCACCCGCCCCCGCGATCCCCGCCAGCACCCCCAGCGCCCACCCCAGCACCGGCAACGGCGGCGAGGCCAGCCCCACCCGCACCGCGGACGGCGTGCTCCGCGGGTCCACCGCGAAGGCAGCCGCGGGTGTGACCGAGATGCCCGCCCGGGCGGCCGCGGCGACGAAGGTCTCCGCCCGCCAGGCCCCCGGCAGCTCCCACCACAGGTAGTACGAGCACGGGTCCGCCCGCAGCCGCTGTCCGGCGAGCACCTCCCGGGCCAGCGTCTGCCGGGCGGTCGCGTCCGCCCGCTTCGCCGCCGCCACCGCGGTCGGTGTCCCGTCCCCGATCCAGCGCACCGCCGCCTCCAGTGCGAAGCCGTTCGGCGTCCACCCGCCGGCCCGCAGCGCCCCCGCGACCCGCTCGCGCAGCGCGTCCGGGACGACCGCGACCCCGGTGGTCAGTCCGGGGGCGAGCCGCTTGGAGAGGCTGTCGACCAGCACCGTCCGCTCGGGCGCCAGCGCGGCGAGCGGAGCCGACCCGGGCCGTAGGAAGGACCAGATCGCGTCCTCGACCACCGGCAGGTCCAGTCGGCGCAGTTCCCCGGCCAGGGCCGCCGCCCGCTCGGGCGGCAGGCTGGTGCCGAGCGGGTTGTGCAGCCGGGGCTGGACGTACACCGCGCTGAGCGGCGCCGCGCGGTGGGCCGCCGCCAGGGCGTCGGGCCGCAGCCCGTGCTCGTCGACCGCGAGCGGCACCAGCCGGATGCCCAGCTGCCCGGCCACGGCCTTGACCACCGGGTAGGTCAGCGCCTCGACCCCCAGTCGCCGCCCGGGCGGCACCAGCGCGGCGAGCGCCCCCGCGACCGCCTGCCGCCCGTTGCCCGCGAACAGCAGCTCCCCGGGGTCGGCGCCCCAGTCGCCCGCATCCGTCGACAGCAGGTCCGCGAAGGCCCGCCGGGCGGCCGCCGTCCCCGCCGCGCCGACCGGCCGCAGCGCCTCGCCGAGCGCGTCCGCCCGCAGCAGCGGCGCCAGTGCGGCGGCCAGCAGTTCGGACTGCCCGGGCACGGTGGGGTAGTTGAGCTCCAGGTCGATCGGCGCGTCGGCCGGTTCGGCGAGCGGGATCCGCCCGTCGTCGGCCGCCGTACCGCGCCCGGCCCGGACGAAGGTGCCCCGGCCGACCTCGCCGACGGTCAGCCCGCGCCGGGCGAGTTCGCGGTAGACCCGGCCGGCGGTCGAGGCGGCGATGCCCCGGCGGCGGGCGAAGGCCCGCTGGGTGGGCAGCTGCCCGCCGGGCCGTAGCCGTCCGGTCATGATGTCGGCGGCGACCTCGTCCGCGATCAGCCGGTAGTCGTCCATCGGTCCCCCACTCCTTCGCGCCCCGGGAGGCCGGGGGCTCATTGCACCGAGTGCAAAGCCATCATTGCATCGAGGCGGCTCCGCGCCCTAGCCTCCTCGCATGGACGAGCTGGATGCGTGGGACGCGTTGACATCCGCCGTGGACGGCCACGCCGTGCTCGGCATCGCCGCCGTGGCGCTGGGCATGGTGCTGTCGCCGGGACCGAACATGATCTACCTGGTGTCCCGCTCGATATCCCAGGGCCGCCGGGCCGGACTGGTCTCGCTGACGGGCGTCGCGACCGGTTTCCTGGTCTACCTGGTCGCGGTGACGGCCGGAGTGGCCGCGGTCTTCTCGGTCGTCCCCGCCCTCTACACCGGGATCAAGCTGGCCGGCGCCGGCTATCTGCTCTGGCTGGCCTGGAAGGCGGTCAAGCCCGGCGGTGCGGCGGTCTTCGCCCCGCAGCAGCTGCCGCCGGACCCGCCGCGCCGCCTGTTCGCGATGGGCTTCCTGACCTGCCTGCTCAATCCCAAGATCGCCATCGTGTACATCTCGCTGCTGCCCCAGTTCGTGGCGCCCGAGCGCGGCCACGTCGCCCTGCAGAGCCTGGTGCTGGGCCTGGTCCAGATCGTGATCGCGGTCACCGTGAACGGCCTGATCGCGATGACCGCGGGCGGCATCGCGGGCTTCCTGGGCCGCCGCCCGGCCTGGCTGCGCGTCCAGCGGTACGTGATGGGCACGGTGCTCGCCGGTCTGGCGGTGCACATCGCCGCCGACCGGGCCAAGGCGGTGGCCGTCTAGCCAGCCCGGGCAGCGGCCCGCAGCAGCTCGTACCCCGCCTGTACGAACCGTCCGTTGAGCGCGGGCGCGGTGTTGGCCAGCGCGGCGACGGCGGCCGGTCCCTGCGGCGCGAAGCCGACGAAGGCGGTGAACCCCCGGGTGCCGCCGGAGTGGAAGTAGAGGTCCCGCCCGCCCGACTGCCGGTGCATCCAGACCAGGCCGAGCCGGTCGGTCGAGTGCGGCAGCCGCAGCCTCAAGCGCTGGACGTCCCGCGCCGCTGCCCCCAACTCGCCGTCCGCCCCGTCGAGATGGAGCCTCAGGTAGCGCATCAGGTCGGCCCCGCTGGCCCGTACCGCGCCGGCGCCCGGGAGGCCGGGGATCCGCCAGGGCGGCAGCGCCCGCCCGCGCCGGTGTCCGACCGCCTGCCCCGGTGTGTCCGGTGCGCAGCCGGTGGAGCGCAGCCCCAGCGGTCGGCAGATCCGTTCGGCGAGCAGCTCCCCGTACGGCATCGCGGCGGTCTCGGCCAGGGCCCGGCCGAGGAGCGCGACTCCGTAGTTGGAGTACCCGTACCGGCTGCCCGGTCTGCCGCGTACGGTGGTTCGGGCCAGTCCGTCCCTCAACTGCTCGTCGCCGTACGCGGCGTAGGGGTTGCTGGACCAGGCCGGCGCGGCGCTCGCGAGCAGCCCCGGCGGTAGGCGGGGCAGGCCGGAGGTGTGGGTGGCCAGGTGCAGCAGGCGGATCGGTTCGGTGGAACGGACGCGCGCCGGGCGCCAGTGGGGCGGCAGCCGGTTCTCCACCGGGTCGTCCAGGGCGAGTTCACCGCGTACGGCCAGGTCGGCCAGCAGCAGCGCGGTGAAGGTCTTGGTCACCGAGCCGAGTTCGAAGACGGTGTCCGGGGTGCACGGCGGCGCGGTCGGCCGGTGCCCGAGCCGTCCGTGGCACCGGATCTCCTCCGCGCCCCCTCGTGCGACGGCGACGGTGACGGCGGTGGCATGCGGCCCGGCCGCCCGCACCGCCCGGGCGACCAGCGGGTCGAGTCCGGGGGCCGGGTTCACCCGGCCGCCGTGGTCGCGCCGAGCGCCCGGGCGAGCGTGATG